>JAQVDY010000017.1:0-29370 GCA_028698215.1 Actinomycetota bacterium
TGATATGATAGGCCAGCTTATCTTAAAGCTTTTATCTATAAACCTGGTAACTAGAAACATTGCTAAAAAAACAATGAAATAAGTAATAAAATAGGCAATCCTATTTTCCTTTATTCCCAGCATAAGCTGTATAAGCCCGTTTAAGCTAATAGCAAAAATTATAAACAGGGGAACATTTATAAATATGTGGAATATTAAGGGCAGGGATGGAAAAGAAAAATATCCGCTTTGCTGATATCTGGCAAAAAGCATTAGCACTACACTCAAGAGGCTAAACCCATAGGCAAAAATAAAAACCCCCAGAACTTTACCAATCAAAATTTCCCTTAAATCTAAAGGAGTACACAGCAGGTCTATGATGGTATTGTTAAATTTTTCCCTTAAAAATATCTGTGCGGAAAGAACAAAACTTATAAAAGCAGCCAATGTAAGGCTGAGCACATATAGGCCCAGGTCTAAAGAAATGCCTGCTTGCACCATGTTTGAAGAAAACATGAAGCCAAACCATCCAGCAAAGACTGCTGACACTATAAGCGACCTTCTGCTGGACGAGATCTCCTTTACCTCTTTTTTTACTACTACTGAAATTATATTTAATTTTTCCATTAGATTATTTGTTGATTATGTTTAAATAAATATCCTCAAGCGAACTACTAAGCCTGGCTGCTTCTATTACTTCGATATCATTTTCAACCAATACCCTTATTAGCTTATTAGTCCCTACTTTTGCATCTATAATATTTATGCTATCTTCAATTATTTCCACCTTAGAGGCCATATTTGCTTCCATTATTATTTCAGAAGATTTTTTTGCCAATTCCCGGGAGCTTAATTTTATACCAAAAGCAGGCTTGCTGTACTTGGCCTGCAGATTATTAAGGCTATCATTTACAACCACCTTTCCCCTATTCAAAATACATATATGGGTACAAATCCTTTGCACCTCGTCCAGGTTATGTGAGGTCAAAAATATAGTAATTTTCCTATTTACAGCCAGATCCAGGATAAGTTCCCTTACCAGCTTTTGTGATTCAGGATCCAGTCCGGCTGTTGGCTCATCCAAAAAAAGTACTTCAGGATCATTTATTATTGACTTGGCTAATGACAGTTTCCTTTTCATGCCAGTAGAAAAAGTCCCTGCCTTTTGATGGGTATACTCGGAAAGCCCCACTAATTTAATTAAATTTCCTGCCTTTTCTTCAATATTTTTCACTGAGTACAGCAGCCCAAAATATTTTAAATTATCAATTGCGCTTAAGTTGCCATATAAGCCGCTGTTTTCGGTTAGTATCCCGACCCTCTGCCTTAAATGGCCATTATTGCCAATATCGCTGCCAAAAATATGCAGGCTTCCGCCACTGGGCTTCATTAAGCCCATAGCAATCCTGATGGTAGTAGTTTTTCCAGCACCATTTGGCCCTAAATAGCCAAAGATATTGCCTTTTCTAACTTCAAAATTGATATTATCTAAAATTTTTTTAGTTCCAATTACTTTGCTGCAATTGATTGCTTTAATCACCAGTATCTCCCATAACTGCTTAAAGGAAGCTGCTATTAATTATTAATAACTAAAAATAACAATTATGCTAAACATTTCAAACATTCCTATTTTTCCAAATTTTTGCATATCTTTCAAGTAACCGGCCCCAGGATTTTATAATGAAAATCAAAAAAAGATAGAACCAGCACATTATGGTTTACATCGCTTCTCCCTGCTATTTACATCAAAATCTTTGGGGCAGGCATGGTGCATCTTGCTGTCAAAGTTTAATATTCATTGTGTTTGCCGGTCATAAATTATTTTGGGTAAAACTAATTTCCGGCTGAAGCCCGGTTATCATTTAGCAAGGATTGCACCCATTCGCGTTTAGCCCACAGGGCACAACCGCCTTCAGCTTCATGCAGCTGGTCATGGTTTTCCCTGATAGCCCTTAATAGTTCAGACTGCAGGGAATCCTTTAATGTAGACTGCTTTAAATTGGTATCTGAATATGGCGCAAAGGGGCAAGGCTCCACATTACCTTCAGCACTTACATGTATAAAACCCCTTCCCGCAGATAAGCATCCTCCAAACTCCTCTTCATCGCTGGGCAGGGCAATAAATATAGCCGGGAACTGGTTACGGAAAGCATTCATTATTTCTGGAATTGTTGCCCTTTGTCCCTGGGTGGGGACCCAATCTTCAGTGCCTCCCCTAATAGCCGTATACTCCGGCAAAAAGAAAACCCGGCAACCAAGTTTTACCATGCCCTCTATAAACCGGTGATTGATAATAGTGTCAAAATTCTGCCTGGTAACAGTTAGTGATGCCCCAAAAAAGGCTTTTCGGTTTCTTAATTTCTTTATTATCTTTTGCATAATCTCGTATACCCCCTCGCCACGGCGTTCATCGGTTTCCTGGCGGTAACCCTCCAGGCTGATAATGGGGATGACATTTTTCTGGCGGCTGAATTTATTAAATATATCTCCTTCCAAAAGCAGGCCATTGGTAAAAAGCAAGAATATTATTTCTGGAAAGCCAGCGGTTATTTCCAATATTTCTGGCCGGACTAAAGGTTCGCCGCCTGCTAATACTATAAATGATATACCCAGCTCTTTTGCTTCCGAAATAACCCCTTTCATTTTGTCCTGGTCCAGCTCTTCTGACCCGGAATTTCTCAAGCTCTGGTTATAGCAGCCCTTGCAATGCAAATTGCACCTGTCCGTAATACTGTAAACCATTATGGGGGGAACATGGATTTTCTGCTTCTCCCACTTAAGCCTGGTGCGGGAGGCTTTCTTTTGATGCCACAGGGTTTTTAGGAAAAAACCGGTTTGGGAGGGATTAGATAATGAAATTCGCAAGGCATCCCTAAAAAATTTTTTAAGTGATTGACCCATTATATCAATATATATCTTGTTTTTTTTAGTTGTCCCCATATTTTTACTCCCTTTTTATAAAGATCATTAACTTTAATTATAAATAAATTTGGCTTTAACCAAAATAGCAGCAACCAAAAAATACACTGGCCTTTGCCTGTTTTCTTTACCTGCATTAAATGCTATACTTCAAGTCACTTGTTATCAAAGACAAGTTCTTTGAAAACCAAATAAGTTAAGCAGTAAATCTTAAAGATAACATCCACTAAGAGCTACTCTAACTCTAAGAGGTTTTTACAACAATATTTCTTACTTAAGACCAACTATACTATTTTAGCAACTACTGAAATTAAATATTTAGCTTATAAATCATTTTTTGTTATTTTGCTCATCTATTATAAAAAAGACAGGTGAATAACTATGAACAAACTAAAACTTATTACTACCATTATAGCCACCATTGCCCTGTTGGTAAGCTTCGGCCTGGCCACTGGCTGCCAATCCGAACCTGAGCCCCCAGTAGAAGCTCCGGCACCAGAACCGGAACCGGCAGCAGAGGAAGAGCCGATGACCGAAGAGGAAACGGTGTTAGAAGAAGAGGCGGCAGAAGAGCCAGTTGAAGAAGAGGTAACCACTGAGCCTGGAAACCCGGAGCTGCTATGGAGCTTTGAGCATGAAGATCTTGATTTTAAGCTTAATTGTGTGGCTGCTTCCCCCAATAATGAAATATTGGTAGTAGGCGCCTATCTAACTACCTATACGCACCTGCTGTATGATGGCTCGCTTATCAACGTCAATGCTTCACATAACCACTCAGTAGACGATATTGGTTTCTCCCCCGATGGGTCTATTCTGGGTATTGGTGTGGCTCTGGGCGGTGTATCCTTAATTGATATGGAAGATGGCCAGGAGATTATCAATCTTCATGGCGGTTACGACAACAGGCTGTCATTTTCTCCTGACGGAAAACATGTTGCCACCGGAAACCGTAACGGACAATTATGGGTATGGGACATGGAAAACGGTGAACAAATTATGGAGCTGGAACCACCGGAAGTTGATATGGTTCGATCAATTGACTACCATCCCTCCGGAAACCTTTTGGCCGGCCTTATTTGGACCGACCCGGGAACCGTCTATATCTGGGATTTGGAAACCGAGGAAATAGTACAGGAAATAGAGCTTGAAATTTTAGCAGGAAGCACCAAAAGCCCATTTAAATTTTCTCCAGACGGAAATATTATGGCAGGTTATACACAAGTAGACTGGGACCACAAAATAACGCTATGGAATGTCGAAGGAGGGGAAGTCATTGCGGAATTTCCTTTTGAGGAAAGAATAAACGAAATAGCTTTTTCCCCTGATGGAAGCCTGCTGGCCGTAGGCTCCCTGTATCAGGAAACTACTATATGGGATGTTAACAATAAAACCCTTCTATATACCCTGGACCAAACCCTGGAGGAAAATACTGACGGCACCAAAGCTTTAGCATTTACCCCTGATGGGGGCCACCTGGCGGTAGTTCGCAATGACGGACCGTTGGAGATGTGGCGCTTTCCAGGGGCAGATCCTTTACCAGAGCCTGAAATAGATATGAAAGAGCCACCGCCTCTACCTAGCGATGTACTCTTTGATACCGGAAGCTCAGAACTAAAAGCGGGCTCTGACCAAGTGCTGGAAGAATTTGCATCTGGACTTTATTCAGCCTTGCCTGCAGCAAAGATAACCTTTATTGGACATACTGACAGCAGAGGGGACGCTGCTTCTAATCTTCAACTATCTCTGGACAGAGCTACGGCAGTAAAGGAATGGTTTGAAAAATGGGCTGAAGACAATGGCGCTGACGGCTGGGAGTTTACCGTTGACGGCAAGGGTGATACCGAGCTCAAGGTACAGGATGTTGATGCTGAAGGAACATTCAGGGAAGAAGCTGGAAAGATAAACCGGAGAGTAGAAATAGAGACAGAAGTATCCAGCTAGAAGTTATTAATCAGTTACAGCTGTTTGGACTGCACCAATAAGGCCAAACAGCTGTAACTTCATCCTCTTTATTACCAGCTTCAAGATTAGCCTAATAATAGCTAGGGACTGGCTTAAAACCTTTAACTATCCAAAACTGGAACCTCTATTTTTAATGCCCTAAACTTTGGGCTGGCAGACCTGGCAGTAATATATACTGCCCCCCATATAAGATTCCTTGGAAATTGGAGAACCGCATTGGCAACAGGGCTTACCCGCCGTCTTCTTGCTGGCTTTGGTATTGTATCCTCCAGCAGTACCAAATAAATCTTGCCCTGTATCCCTGCCTCCCCTACCCACCATTAAAGCCAGGGTATTTTTAATACAGTTAAAAAGGTGGTGGAATTCATCCTGGCTCAGGGTACTTATCTTCCTTTTGGGGTGTATTTTGGCATTAAGTAATATATCCTGCAATACTCCATTGCCCAATCCAGGGATTCTCTGGTTGGTAGCCAGAAAGGCTTTGGCGCTCAACTTATCAGCGCCATTCTGGGTAGCCAGTTTTAAGAAATAGCCCAGGTCAAACTCCGGGGATAAAGGGCCTGGCTTCTGCCTGGCCTGGCTATAGTATTTATTGTCAAAATCCTCTCCATAAAAACAATATAGGCCCCCATACATCTGGATTGTAGCACAGAGGGCAGCCCCATCTTCAAACTCCACCAGCAGCTGATGCTTTAAAGGGCGTTTTTTGCCTGCCGGGTAAAAACTCAGCTTAACCCCCTCGCAGAAAGCCATGGTGGCTTCTTCTGCCTTCAGCTCCACCCAGCTGCCAAAAGACCTGGCTTTTCCTATTTTTTTGCCTTCCAGCATAGCTGGGTAATTTTCCGGCAATCCATTGTACCAGGCAAACTTGTGGGGATTTTGGGCAGCTATTACCTTTTGGATTAACTTACCAGTGACTGTTTCATTAAGCTGCCTGGCCAGTACTACTGCTTCCGGATATTCTATCATCTTTTCCTGCTCCTACCCTTATAACCGGTATTGGTACCAGTTTCCGCCTTTAAGCCTTTAGTTTAAAATAATTTACGTCTCCTGGCCGCTGGCCTAGATAATTTCCCTTAGAAACTTGACACTGGAAGCTATCTTATCATCCAGGCCTGAACACTCTATGGAGATATCTCCATCCCAGTCAGTTTCCTTAAGATATTCCAGGCATTTCCTGATATTATCCGCGTTTACACCTTCCCCTATTCCCACTTCGCTGCAGGCTATTCCGGTCTCTTCTCCCCTAAGGGCAGCAGCCAGCTCCTTGCTGACGTCTTTTATATGTACATGGGTAACATATTTTCTCATTGACTTTAAAAATTCCAAAGGATCATTGCCCTGAATAAAGGTATTACCGGTATCCATATTGAAACCTAAATATTCAGACTCAAAATGGGAAAAAAGCTTATGCATAAAGTCCAAGTCTCCGGTATAAGGGCCGTGGGGCTCTACATTTATAATTATTTTGTAATCTTGGGCCCATTTAAGGCACTCAGTATAATTGCGTATTGCCTGCTGCAGAACTTCCTCCCTGGGTATATCAAACTCTTTCCCGCTATCGGTAGTATCTACTTTGGGGCAGCCTAAATCACTGGCAAACCTTATGGACTGCTGCACATACTGCACTCCAAATACTGCTCCGTCAAAACCCATAATAGGATATGAGCCATCTATCTGCGAAATCCTCAAGTTATTGGATTCACATATCCTTCTTATTTCCAAAGGATTTGATTTTAATGAAATGCCTGGTTCATACCCCATGGCCTGAATGAAATACTGTCCGTCGATAACCCCGAATTCAATGTGGTCGAGATTGTATTTGACCGCCGATTCCACCGCATCAGCAAAACTTCCACTAATGCTGCGCCAGTTGTCAGTGTGCATCCCTAGCCTAATCATTTGCCCCTCCTTTTATTTATTGATATTATTTATCTGATATGTTTTTGCACATTTAGTTAATTCTGGTGTTCGTTTGCACTGAGTTCGGTAAGCCAGTCTGCGGTAATGATTGGCACTTATAAAAAATTATTACACTTTTTAAGGCCTATTACAATAAGGCTTATGTTTTTTCATTTGGCTAAAAAATATGAATAGAAAACTTCTTATTACTTTAATTATACTGTCTCCATTTTGCTGGCTGCTGCTGCTTTTATCTATCTCCTTATTCCTCTTCTATTTGCGGATAGCCCTGGAGCCGGGAGCTACCAGCCCCCTGCCTTATTTATTGTCATCCATAATAGCTGCCTGCCTGGGAATAGTAGGAACAGTAGCCATAAACACTTTTTTTATAAAGTTGGGGGAAGGGAAAGCCTGGATAGCCTGGGTATTTAACATTGCGGTCACTATAGCCTATCTCCCCGTTGCGGCACTTACCCTGGTATTGATGGTATAGCTTTCCTGCTCCCTCTGCCTGGGGGTTAGGGTTTGGCAACAATCAGAAATTTTTGCACCCCGGCTTGTCACGCTATGGAATGAAGAGCCTCTAATTAAAATTATTATATTTCTCATGGTATTACAATAAACATTATGCTATTATGTCTACTATATTTATAACATTAAAAGGAAATGTTTAATTATGGAAATAGACGAAACATTTTGGAATGCATCGATTCAAGATCTAAAAAGGGGCTTCCGCCACAATAGGGACAATTATGAGTGCCTGCTCTGCGGCCATATCATAGCCAAAGGAATAATATATCCCCACCAGGGGGTTTTATTGGAAGCTAAAAGCTATATGCGCCTGCATATAAAAGAAGCCCATACTTCAGTGTTTGATTTCTTGATAGGGTTGGATAAAAAACTAACCGGTTTATCCGACCATCAAAAAACCTTGCTTAAACTGTTCTACCAGGAAAAAACTGATGCTGAAATTCAAGAATTAACCGGTATAGGCGCCAGCTCTACCATCAGGAACCACCGTTTTAATTTTAAGGAAAAAGAACGGCAATCCAAAGTATTTTTAACCATGATGGAATTGCTTAAACAAAAAGACGACCAGCTGGACCAGTTCATAGGGGTAAGTAAAACCTCAAAAATGGTGGATGACCGTTATAATGTTACTTTACCTGAAAAACAGAAGATAATAGAAAAATATTTTCCCCAGGGGACAGGCGGCAAAATTAAGAATTTCCCTCCCAAGGAGAAAATAAGGTTAATTATTGTTTCTGAAATTGCCCAAAGATTTACCAGGGGCACTTTTTACACCGAAAAAGAAGTAAATGAAATCCTAAAGCCAGTCCATGATGATTATGTGCTAATCAGAAGGTACCTGATAGAATACGGTTTTCTGGAAAGAAAAGCGGATGGCAGCCGTTATTGGTTAAAATAACTATAGCTGGGGCTAAGGTGGTTGGGCTGCCAAAAATTAAAAAATTAAAACTGTAAACCGGCAGAATATTTTGATTTATATCGCTAAATGGACTGGGTATATCTCCGATAAACTGTTTATTTGAGCTTTTGGCTGAGCCGCAAAATAAAATCTTTCCTTGGTGATTTATCCTCTGATTTTAGTATCGGCTTTAAATTTTTCCAGACCTGGGAGCAGTCTTTATACTCCACCCCTACCAATTCATGTATGGCCCGGTCTATTTCCTTTTTATTGCCGGCATCAATTTCCAGGTTTAGCTCTAAAAAAACATCTTTCATATGCCTGAAGTAACAAGACATTGCTGCCTCCTTCCAGAATTTTAGTTAAAACAGCAAATAGTATATTTAAGATTTGAAAAATCCTACCTATCAATCTAAATCATGCAAGTCTTTAGAAATTTCTTCCAGGACAAAACATTTCTTGATATCCTTAAACCACTGCTTCTGGCTTGAATGCTTTATTGCTTTATTTAAAACCTTGATTAGAGAATGGTAGTCATCTAATTTTTTATATACTTCCACTAAAAGCTCGTAACTTTCCGTATCCTTAATATCATCCATAAGGTTTTCGTTAAGCATGGTTTCAGCTTGCTTCAACTGGCCTGAATTTATAAGGCTTATAATATTTTCTTTTCTACTTTCTATCATATCATGCTCTCATTATTTAATGCTTCTGTTGACAGGTCCTAATTTAGGAAGCAAAAACTATGATAGGTAATTTTTCTGGTTTGTCAATTTAGCGAAAATTTACTTTTGGATTTAAATAAATTTTTACCTGCCGGTAAATCGGACATTTTAGTTTTTTAAGCCAGGAGTCGATTATAATAATAGAAGGAACTTCAGGACAAAAAGAAATGATTACTAAAGATATTAGAGAGCTGAGAAATAATCTAAGCCAATATATAGACCAATACCGGGGGAAAAAGGTATATATCTCCAAATACAATAAGCTGATAGGTGAAATTAAGTTTTATACCCATAAGGAAAAGGAAAAAATAATGCTGGCCATGGCCAAGGAAATGCTGAAGAATGACAATGTTCAGTTTAATCTTTTTTCCTGATTAGATAATCAATAATCTCTGCTATAACCCAAAAGACCGCTCCGGCATAGAAACTTCTTCTCATTGACTCATAAATGGAAACCTGGTTGCTGTAACTAATTATCCCTACTAATAATACTGCTGCTAATACTAGCACCCAATGCAGGCGGAAAGTATAGCCCTGACTTCTATTTAAGGGATGTTTTCCATTATTGGGGCTATTACTTTTTTGCTCCTTTTCCTGGTCAACCTTTTGATTCATCTATCTGCCTTGGTTTTGCTTTAACCTTAACCTAATCATGCCAATAGGCTCTATTTTGGCTTCCTGGGTTATTTCTTCGTAAGAGAGCACGACAATATTGGATTTGATCCTTTCTGCTATTTGCGCCAAGTGAAGCCTTACTGGAGCCAAACACAAAACTATGGGGGTATATCCCTGCAAAGATACCCTTTTTGCTTCCTCTCTTATTTCATTCATGATATTGGTCACTGTTTCCGGATCAAGTACTGACCTAATGCTATGCTCATCCTGTTTAAGGGAATCCATTATTCTCTGCTCAATATCCGGATCTATAACTATAACCGACAGCACTCCCGGCGGATTCTGGTACATATCGGTAATAGAGCGGGCTAATCCCTGCCTCACATATTCAGTAAGAAGATCGATATTCTTGGTAAGTTTGGACCTGGTAAGCAGTGTTTCTAATATAGTAGTAAGGTCTTTTATGGGAATTCTTTCTTTTAGCAAATTGCTCAGAATCTGGTGCAGATCACTTAGCTCCATTTTTTTGGGAATTACTTCCTCCACCACCACCGGGTTATATTTAGACAGCTTGTCCAGCAATTTCTTCACATCTGCTATACCAAAAATCTCACCGGCGTTTTCCTTTATAACTTCGGTTAGATGGGTCACCAATACCGTTACCGGATCAATGATGGTATATTCCTTTTCTTCTGCCAGGGATTTGTCTTTTGATTCCAGCCATCTTGCCTCCAGGCCAAAAACCGGTTCCCGGGCATCTATTCCTTTTATATCAAAACCATCATTGGCAGGATTGAGCACCATTAATTTATCAACAAATAATTTGTTTTCAGCTACCGATATACCTTTAATCTTTATACTGTAACCATTATCATCCAACTGCATATTGTCCCTAATTCTAATAGGAGGCACGATAAATCCTGTTTCCTGGGTTATCTGTTTTTTTATCAGTTCAATGCGGTGGGAAAGGTTTCCATATTCTGCTGATTCCACTAAGCTGATAAGATTATATCCCAGTTCCACTTCTATCAGGTCCAAATAAAGGACTTGATCTATCTCATCAGAAGACTTCTCCAGCTCTTCCCTTTTTAGGTCTTCTTCTATCATCATCCTTTCCTGTTTCTGCCTTTTCATTTTCCTGGCCTGGAAATAGGCTACCGTTCCCAATATTGCCCCCAGGATAAAAAAAGCAGCTTTGGGCATACCCGGCAAAAACCCCACCATAAATATTATTCCAGCCGCGATACCTATAGCTTTGGGCTGGGCTAAAAACTGCAGCGATATTTGTTGGCTCAAATTGCTGTCGGAGGTGGCCCTGGTAACTATAAGGCCGGTGGCAATAGATATCAGCAGTGCCGGTATCTGGGAAATTAAGCCGTCTCCTATAGTTAGCAGGCTGTAGGTGCGTAGAGCCTGGTTAAAATCCATGCCCTTTTGTATAATTCCTATGGCCAAACCTCCCAAAAGGTTGATAACCACAATAATGACACCGGCTATAGCATCACCTTTAACAAATTTTGAAGCTCCGTCCATGGCTCCGTAAAAATCAGCCTGGGAAGCTATCTCTTTCCTGGCCAGCTTGGCCTCCTCCTCAGTTATGATGCCGGCATTCAGGTCTGCATCTATGGACATCTGTTTACCCGGTAAGGCATCCAGGGTAAACCTGGCTGCCACTTCTGCCACCCGGTTAGCCCCCTGGGTGATAACTACAAAATTAACTATTACCAGGATAAGGAAGATAACAAAGCCCACTATGAAGTTTCCGCCTACTACAAAACTGCCAAAGGCATTTATCACCTTGCCTGCATAGCCATTTAGAAGTATTAATCTGGTGGTAGAAATATTTAGGGACAACCTGAACATGGTAGCTACCAGCAGCAATGAGGGAAAAATAGAAAAATCCAGGGGTTTTAGGGTGTATATGCACACCAAAAAAATGGTAAGGCTTAATGCAATATTTAAGCCTAGCAGCCCATCCATCAGTACTGCCGGGATGGGTACTATCATCATCAGGATGACAGAAACAATCAATATGGTAACCAAGACATCAGTGTTCTTGACCAGAACCTGTGTTATATTTTTCACATTAAACCTACCTGGCTATAATTATCATTCATCTTATAAACATAAGCCAAAATTTCTGCCACTGCCTTATACAAATCCGGTGGTATTTCCTGGCCTACTTCACAATTCTTATATACAGTTTGGGCTACCATTACGTTTTCTACCACCGGAACCTGGTGGCTGTGGGCAATATCCTTAATTCTCTTGGCAATCAGGCGTATACCCTTGGCTACAACTTGGGGGGCATTAAATTCAGTTTTGTATTTTAGGGCTACTGCATACATGGTAGGATTAGTTACTACTACATCTGCTCCTGGAACATCCTTCATCATCCTCAGCCTGGCCATCTGCATATGTTTTGACCTTCTCCGCGACTTAAATAATGGATCGCCTTCCTGCTGCTTATGTTCCATTTTAACTTCATACTTGGTCATCATAATTTTTTTCTCATACCTGAACTTCTGCCACAGGTAATCAAAAACAGCTATTATGAGCATAATTAAGGCTACCCTGCTTCCCAGCTGGTACATAAAATTAATTGCTTTGTTGGCCACATACGCGGCATCTCTTCCTGTAAACAGCATTATCTCGCTAAAATTTACCTGCAGCAGCTTATATAAAACAAAACCGATAATAGCTGCCTTAAGCAAGTTTTTTAAAAGAGCTATCCAGGCTTCGGGCATAAAGAATCTCTTAAAGCCGCTAATGGGATTAAGCCTCATACCTGCCTGCTTAAAGTATTCAAAAGAAAAAACAAACCTTACCTGCAGTATGCTTACCGCCAGCCCCACTACCGCTGAACAAAGAAGAAAAGGCCCGGCTGTCTTAACATAAACCATGCCTGCCTGCCTAAACATATCATCAAGGTAAGCCATATTGATATTTCCTGCAGGGAAAAAAGTAAATGCCTGGACCATAAAATTAACTATCTGGTTTAGCATTCCCACTGATAAAAAACTAAACAGCAAAAATGCGGCCAAAAGTATAAGGGAGGAGTTTAATTCCGTAGATTTGGCAACATTGCCCTTTCTCCTTTCATCTCTCCTCTTTTTTTCAGATGCTTTTTCGGTTCTGTTTTCTTGGTCCATATTACTTGGTTATGCTTTAAACAATAGCAAAAAACTTTTTACATTTACAAAACTGTCTTCAAACAAACCCTGCAGATAAGGTACGGTATTGATAAGGGTTAAGGCCAATATCAAAAAGGTAACTGATATCTTTAGCG
This sequence comes from Actinomycetota bacterium, assembly GCA_028698215.1. Classification (NCBI taxonomy): domain Bacteria; kingdom Bacillati; phylum Actinomycetota; species Actinomycetota bacterium. Next base: position 12,821 of record JAQVDY010000017.1, read on the forward strand.
GAAACCCTATAATAAACACCCTTATCTGGGGTATTGCCCTGGATAGTATGGCTAAGGCCACCTCGGTTAAAAAAAGGGCAGCCATTATGGGTGCCGATATTTTAAAACCAATAATAAATATATCCCCAAAGGACCTTGCTAGTACCTGAAAAGCCTCAGCACTGAATATATAGCTGCCCAGGGATATTAAACGATAGCTGTCAGCAGCTGCCTGTATAAGCAGCCGGTGGCCTCCCATTACAAAAAACAGCGTAGTGGAAAGAACGGTATAGTACTGTGAGGTAATAGTTACCGTATCCTGGGTCACTGGATCCACTATATTGGAGAAACCAAAACCGCTGTTTAAATCTACAATTCTTCCTGCCAGCTGTACTGCAGCAAAGATAATAGTTACTATAAAGCTTATAACCAGGCCCAACAGGAATTCGGAGGCCAGGAACATAAAAATCTCCAAATAATTTAAGTCCATAAGATCTAATTCGATTCCCACTACAGGAAATATCAGCATACTAAAAGCCAGGGTAAACATAGCCTTCACACTAGGGGCGATATTATTATTCCTGAAAGGGGGGATGGTAAATATTATAGTGCCTAACCTGGTTACTACCATTATAAAAGGCAAAATATTGGCTGATACTAAATTTAAAAATTGAAAGCTGCCTGTCATTTCCTGCTCACTTAATAATCGATGGGATACTGCTAAAAAGTTCCATCGTAAAACCTATAATCTGGGATCCCATCCAGGAACCCAGGATTAATATAATTATGGCCGCAGCCACAATTTTAGGAATAAAGGTCAAGGTCATCTCCTGTATCTGGGTTGCTGCCTGGAAAATAGCAATAATAAGCCCTACCAGTAAACTGACTATAAGAATAGGCCCTGCTACCTTAGCTATGACCCAGAGCATCCTGGTAGAGATATATATTATAAATTCCTGGTTCAATTGCCCTCCTAACCAAATGTTTTTACCACTGAACTGGTAATAAGGTACCAGCCGTCCACCATCACAAACAGCAGCACCTTAAAAGGTAATGAAATCATGACCGGGGGAACCATCATCATTCCCATAGACATAAGTACTGAAGCCACTATAAAGTCGATCATAAGGAAAGGTATATATATGAGAAAACCAATTTGGAATGCAATCCTGAGCTCGCTAATAATAAAAGCAGGAATCAACACATTTAAAGGAACTTCATCCGGATTCTTTGGTTTCTCCTGTTTGGACAGGTTAACAAATAAACTAAGATCTTTTTCCCTGGTTTGCTTTAGCATAAACTGGCGCATGGGCTGCTCAGCTTTTTCAAAAGCTTCCTGCTGGGATATTTGCTGGTCTAGATACGGCTGTATTGCTTCTTGGTTGATCTGGGAAAAAGTAGGGGACATAATAAAAATAGTCAGAAACAAGGCAATTCCAATTATTACCTGATTGGGCGGCATCTGTTGAGTGCCCATAGCATTCCTGATGAAGGAAAAGATGATCACGATACGGGTAAAGGAAGTGGTCATTATCAGTATGGTAGGTATTAGGGCTAAAACAGTTAGCAGCACTAAAATCTGCAGCCAGTTCTGGCCGGCACCGGTAGCGGTCTGGTTTAAAATATCTAACATTTTTTACCCTTTATTTGGTTGAAATGATTTATAATAATGGATCTAAAGCTTTCTTGCTTACCGGTATCAGATGCCCGGGAATCCTGTTCTGAAATACAATTGCATGTTTCAGCATCAAGTTCAGCAATGAGATTGACTTGGTGTTCAGAAACACCTATCATCAGGTTCTTATCCCCTATTTTAACTACATGGAGCTTATGGCCAGCATCAAGGTCAACTGTTTCCAACACATGAATAATCCTGCTTTTTTTTGATAAAATAGCGCCGGTACTATTCTTTTTACGGTATATAACCCTTAAACCATAAACAGTGATATAGATTAAAGCCGAAATGATTATTAGGCTTACCAATACCTTTATGGCCAAATCTCCGCCGCTAACCGCTGCTGGTTCGGCGCTGGGGCCGATCCCGCTGCCACGGTTGGCCCAGCTGGAAAAAGCTATTACTGCTACCACCAATAATCCCAATCCTACCATTCCCATCTTAAGCCACTTGGAGTTATGCAATAAATTATTTTGCGGTATTTTTAACATCCCTACTGCCCTACTTTGTAATCAGCCATTATTTCCGTTATCCTCACCCCAAAATCTTCATCGATAACTACTACCTCTCCCCTGGCAATTAATTTTCCGTTTACCCTTATATCCATTGGATCGCCGGACAGCTTATCCAGCTCGATTATTGATCCCACCCCCAGTTCCATTAGTTCATTTATCTTTAGCACTGTCCTGCCCAGCTCTACCACTACCTTTAATGGAATATCATTTAAGAACTCTATGGAATTGCTTCCCTTTATTTTTTTGGCCTCCTGAAAATCTTGAAACTCTACCTTATTTACTTTTTCCTGGCCGGATTTAGTTCTTTTACCTGCCATTTATACCTCCGCTATATTGTTATCAATTACTTGTACCGCTATTTTGTTTAATACCTTTCCCGGTTGTACCCTAAAAATATTTCTTTCGGCTATGGCAGCCTCCATATCCTGGTCAAGGCTGCGGTTTAACATAATAATATCTCCTGCCTGAAGATTCTTGATATCATCAACTTTCACCCAGGCTTCACCTAGAACCACGCTCAATTCAAGCTTAACCCCATAGAGGCTATCCCTGGCCTTAGCAGGGTAATCCTTGGCCAGGTACTGGGTGCCGTCGGCAAATAAGCTTTTAGTATTTAGTTTATCCAGTATTGATTTGATAGAAACAAAAGGAAGGCATAATGTAAATTCCCCCTTTCTTTCCCCAGAGGACAAATCAAATTTAAACACCAGGCACATTTCATTAGGGGCTATGGGCCTTGCAAATTGGGGATTGGTTTCCATGCTGTGAATACGAAAATCAGGATTTTCAATATTTGACCATGATTCGGTTAAGGCCTGGATGAATTCTTCCAATATTCCCTCAATCAGGTTTATCTCAATATCGGTAAATTCACGATCCTGCTTGGAGGAGCCGCTCCCACCCAAAATTTTATCCAGTAATACGAATAATATATTGTTTTCAAATTGAACTATGGTCTCCCCTTCAAAAGCCTGGGACTTTAGCACCGTTAAAAAACAGCTTTCATCCAAGGTAGCCATATATTCATCAAAAGCTTTTTGTTCTACCTTTGCCAGGCTTATCTCGGTAACACTTCTGGTAGCAATAGATAGCCGGTTCTCATACAGCCGGGCAAAAGAATTATGTACCATCTCCAGGATCCTGATCTGGTCTTTATTGAATTTGGAGGGCCTTTTAAAATCAAAGGGTTTGACATTCAGGTGCGTACCTGACTGATCTTTTACCGGGACATGTTTTTTAATGGTAAAAACACGTGATTTAGAGGTTTGTTTGGCCATTAGACACATACCTTTCCGTTACTGTACTACTATAGTAGTAAAATAAACCTGTTCCACTTTTCCGCTGCTTAGTATTTGGTTAATACTGCTTTTTATCTTTTTTTTGACTTCTTCCTTCCCCTGTTGGTCTAGCAGGTCGGTAGATTCCTGGCTGCTAAAAATATCTATTACTATATCCCTGATCTGGGGGTTCCTGGTTTTTATTTCTTCTAAAGATGATTCTGCGGCCAATTCTAGGACCACCTCTGCTTTACCATATCTTGCCTGTCCCAGATCAGCCAGATTAACTATAATCTCCCCCACATCATAAGTAGGACCGAACACAACCTCCTCTGGTTCCTGGCCTGGAGAACAGGATAAGACTAGCAAAGGTATTAAAAATAATGTGGCCAGTAATAATATTTTGTCATATTTTTTTAGCATTAGATTGCTCCTTTGTATTACCGGGTTATAGTTCTTGCCTCATCTCTGCTGAGCACTAATATTTCTACCCTTCTGTTTTTAGCTCTTCCTTGTGCATTATCATTGGTGCCTATAGGTTTGGTATCTGCATATCCGGCTGCCACCACATCTCCGGGCAGCATCATCTGGTTATCAATCCAGTACTTTAAAACTGATACTGCCCTGGAGGTAGATAGTTCCCAGTTGGATGGATATTTGGCGGTATGGATAGGGACATTATCGGTATGGCCCTCCACCATAACCAGACCCCTATAAAACTTCAATGAATCAGCAATTATATTTAAAAGCGGTTTTACCTCATTGGTTAGCTGGGCACTGCCGGATTCAAACAAAACCCCCTCCGTCTCAATCCTGATAACCAACCTGCCCCCTTCAATCAATATATTTACATGTTCATCCAATCCTTCCCTGGTTATATTCTCTTTAAGCCCCCGGGCAATTCCTATTAATTCAGCATCACCTTCATTGGATAATCCCTTTCTTTGGTCTTCTTGTTCCTCCTCCCTCATCTCAATCTCCCAACCGTAACCAACTTTCTCAATATCCCTTATTATGGGAGGGGCAAACCTTTCAAAACTGACCACAGGACTGGTTTCTATCTGATTCATGGTAGCTTCCAGGGATTGTGGCTCATCAAAAATATAGTTATTATTATTAGTACCAAAAGCAATGCTAAATCCCATTGCAGTTTCCCTGAACTTCCTAAGGTCAATTACTGACATGGAATACAGTAATACAAAAAATACCAATAGCAGGGTAATCATATCCGAGTAAGTGGTCATCCATCGGTCCCGGTTTTCCTCGCTTCTATTATTTCTTTTGTTTAACTTCACTTTTTTTTGCCTTTTTCAAATTAAAGAAACTCTTTTCCTGTTTAGGTGCGGACTGGGCAAAAACCATAAGCTCTTCCTTGATAAGCCTGGGATTAGCCCCGCTTTGGATACCCAATATTCCCCTCAGCATTAATTGTTTTTCCCTTACTTCTGCTTCACTGTTAATTCTCAACTTTTTGGCCACAGGCACAAAGAAAAGGTTGGCAATTACAATGCCGTACAAGGTGGTAAGAAAAGCTGCAGCCACTGCGCTGCCCAGTTCATCGGGCGAATCCATTTTAGATAAGGCAATAATTAACCCCAAAACAGTACCGATAATACCAAAGGTAGGGGAATAGCCTCCGGCAGTAGCAAACCAGGATACGCCCTGGGCGTGTCTTGATTCCATTTCCTGAAGGTCGGTTTCCATTATTTCAATTATCTTATTGGAATCTACCCCGTCTACTGCCAGTTGAAGTCCTTTTTTAAAAAACCTGTCTTTTATCTCCCCTAATCTTTTTTCCACTGCCAGCAAGCCCTCTTTTCTGGCCAGCACAGCAAAATCAACAACAGTATTAATGGTTCCCCCGTAATCTATATGATGTGTTTTAAATGCTTTCCCTAAAGTGTTTTTAAATACTTTTATGGTTGCACTTAAATGAAAGCTCATGGTAGTGGCACCCAGGGTCCCTACAAATACGATAACTGCTGCTGCCAGCTGAAAGTAGGAAGAAATATTGCCGCCAGATAGAAATATTCCCACCAGTATAGCTATTAAGGAAACTAATAACCCAGATATAGTTGCAATATCCATAATTAATAACACCTTCTCAAGTATTAATCGGCACTTTTACCTTTATTTTGAAGACCATTTGTTTTTTTAATTTGTTTAACCTGAATTCTTTGCTTAAACTTAACTATTTCCCCTAATATCTGCGCAATTTTTTCCCTGACTATATATTTATTGCCGTTAGTCAGGGTGATAACCGTGTCCGGGATCTCTTCCACGCTTTCAATTAGGTCAGAATTAATCAATATTTTGGTATCATCCAGTCTATGTAGCTCTATCATGTCTTCCTTTCTTTCGGGGAGCACTATTACAGCTGCTCCCCGATTAATTTATTCCCTGCTCCATAAATTCAGGCTAACGGCCTACTTTTTCATTCTCACCAGTTCCTGAAGCATCTCGTCTGAAGCAGAAATTATTTTTGAATTAGCCTGGAAACCTCTCTGGGCTACGATCATGTCAGCAAATTCCTTGGCTAGGTCTACATTGGACATCTCTACCGTTCCCACAATTATCTGTCCCCTTCCCTCTGAATCCGACTGCCCAATAAGGGGCATGCCTGAATTATTGGATTCAGCATAAAAGCTGTTACCCACATTGAGGAGACCGCTGGGATTCTTAAAAGTAGCCAAAGCAAGCTGCCCCAGGCTCTTATTTTGGCCATTGGAAAATACACCCGTAATTTCTCCATTGCTCCCTATGGATATTGTCTGCAAAGTACCGGATACATTACCGTTTTGTCCAACAGCAGCAGCAGTGGCACTATCCGAGGAAAACTGGGTTAACCCATCTACATCACCGATAGTACCAAACTCCGGTACTATGTTTATGGTATCCGCACCGGCGGGAGTAAGTGAAATGGGAGGCGTATTATCATTGGTAATGGTTTTAATACTTCCATTTTCATTAAATTCAATAGTTCCATCCCCTACTACTCCTGTGGGCTCTACTGCGGACCAGCTCCACTGGTTCTGGCCTGTCTTTTCGAACTCTACTACCAGATCATGGAAGTTGCCCTGCGAGTCTATTACTTCAATGGGGGCAGTAAAGGTATCTCCAATCTCAGCAGTAGTAGGCAGGTTGCCGCTGAAACTAACCCTGGTAGTAGCTACCGGCTCTATAACCTGGTTTATAGGTATATTAATATTGGTTACCGCCACATTGGTATTTATGTTACCTTCACTATCCGCCATCCATCCCTGTACCACCGAACCATCAGCAGGATTTACAAGATTTCCTTCAGAATCAAAAGTGAAGTTGCCAGCCCTGGTATAGTATGTTCCAGTTCCCGATTTAACAATGAAAAAACCCTCCCCCTGAATAGCCATATCAGTTACCTTCCCGGTGGACTGCAGGTTACCCTGGGCAAAATTACAGTCGATACTGGACATCTTGGAGCCCAATCCTATCTGTACCGGGTTAGATCCCCCGGTATTCTCGGTAGCCCCTGAAGCACCTTTAACCGTCTGGCTGAGCATGTTCTGGAAACTGACAGAACTGCTTTTATAGCCGATGGTGTTTATATTGGCAATATTGTTGCCGATAACATCCATCATAGATTGATGTATCCTCAAACCTGAAACTCCTGAAAACATTGAACGCATCATAATAAATGACCTCCTATTAGTTTTTTCCGAGCCTTCCTCTAAACAGAGGTCCGGGCTCTTATAGAATTACTACTCCGTCTACATTGGTTATAATCCTGTCTTTTAAACTCTCTTTCTTTAAGGCTGTTATAACCGTTTTATTCCTTATGCTTACAATCAGGGCAGTGTCTTTAAGCATTACCAGGGATTCTTTTAAGCCTTTATCCGACGCTTTGCCTACCGCCTGCCTAAGACCCTGAAGCTCAGAATTAGACAACTGTATGCCTCTGGAATTTATCCTATCTAAAGCATGCTTGGAAAATTTGACCTCATGGTTTAATTTTGTTTCCAAGGTCTGGGCAAAGCCTTCTGGCCCCATGGCCTGTGAACGACTGGCCTGGGCAGCTTTTTCTACTATTTGTTTGTATCCTACTTGTTTAATGCTTTCCATAATTATTTAACCTGCCTGTTCTTCTTCCGCTAAATCCGGGGGTGCACTTATGCTTATTACCTGGCTTATGGAAACCAGCTCCCCTCCTACTGCCAGCCAAGGGGTTCCTCCAAATATTTCAATGCCTTCCACCGTCCCCATAAAAACCTCGAAATTATCATTTTCCCAGTATATCTCCTTACCTGCCAAGCCTTGGGCATATACTGAATCAAATCTGTTATTTAGATTCATTATCTGTTCCAGTATATTAAACTGGGCAGCTTGAGACAGAAACTCAGAATTGTCAGCAGGGGCCAGGGGGTCCTGGTATTTAAGCTGTGCCGTTATCAATTTAAGAAATTCACTCTTGCCCATTTGCCCCCAGTTGGACTCACTAACTGTGTGCTGGCTGTAATTGTTATCCGGATTAACCGATGTTATTTCCATATGACTCACCTCCATTTATATCAGCATGTTAATATAGCGCGATGACTGGCCCCAGCTGCTATAATCAATAGGATCCGCCACACTCAGCCCTGCAGCCTGGACCGCCTGGTTTAGATTGGTCTTCCCCATAGCAGGGTCAATATAGCTTTGATAGGCCTGGGATTGGCTAAAGCTGTTAAAGTGTTCTACATTTACCATAATTTGGCCCACCTCTATTCCCTTTCCTGTCAGATAGCCTTTCAGGCTATTTAGGCTATGATTGAGAATATCGCCTGTATCCTGGAACTGGGGTTTAATTATTATGTCTATTTTCTGCTGGTTGAGGGTCAGTTTTATACTGATCTTACCCAGAGATTCAGGTTTCAACTCTAATTTTAGCTGTTTGCTGTCATTTCCCTGGGACAACTGAACCTCTTTATGGATTAAGGGGGCCAATTCCTCCAACGTTATAGGTTGATTAACTATTTCCATGTTTGGGCTTCCTGCTTCATTGGTTAATTCCACCGGTTCTTTTACAATTTTGGTCTTGAACCTGTAGTCCTCTATATCCAGCTTTTGTTCAGCACTGACCTGGACTCCTTTGGATCCTGGTGCCAGTTTCGGCCCTGCTGCCCTGGTTTCATTTTGGCCTGCTTTAAGCACATGGTTAAAATATTGGGGCTGCGGCTCCTTGCTCTCTGCCCCTTGCTTGACAGGGATATCCTGTAATCTAGATCCTTTAGATGGAAAAGAAGCACGCATTATTTTAGCCCCTGGTTTTATATAATGACTTTTAGCCTGTTCTGCCGTAATCTCTACTTTCTGGCTGTTATCTACCTTAGGGCCCCAGCCGGGCATTGACCTTGCCGGCTTAAACTGGCCCTTATCATCACCCTCCGGACATTTAGCCAGTACTTCTGTCTTAATTTGGCGGTTTGGCCCCTGCCATCTATTTTGAACTGCTTTTGGATATTGATGGGTGCTACCCTCTGATTTTTTATTACCTTGGGTTTTAGCCTGGATTTCAGGTAGCCCTGCAGCCGGTTTTAGCCCTGCCGTTTGATAGGTGATGCTGCCTTTATTCCCGGCTTCAGCCATAGTATCTTTAATGCAGCCCGAATTCCAAAATACTTGCTTAACCTCTTGCTTATTTTCCCCTGGAAAAAATGTATCTGCAGAGGAAAAAAGCATGCTGACAAACAGCCTGGGTTCCTGTTTATGCTTAGCCTTTGGTCCTGTAAGGGCTTTAGTTTTCTGCGCAGGTACCAATACCTGATTTAATTTCATCTTTTCACCTCCTCTCTGCCTGGCTTTATTTTCATAAGTTGATGCCTCCTTTCTTTAGGATTACAAAAGGTTTGGATTATAAACTGATAATACTTTATAGACATAATTCCGGGTCTCCTCTATAGGCGGGACATCCCCATATTCCCTAACCCGGGCAGACCCAGCATTATAGGCTGCCAATGCTAATTTAACATTGCCGTTAAAACTTTCTAAAAGGTTTTTTATCAAGGTAATACCACCTTTTAGGTTCTGGTAAATATCATAGGGCTCAGTTACACCCAGGCTGGCTGCGGTAGAGGGCATTAACTGCATCAGCCCCATGGCTCCGGCACTGGAAGTTGCCTGGGGATTGAAATTGGATTCAACACTGATTATGGATTTAGCTAAAGCCGGATCCAATCCTATTTCAGCACATAAGGTTTCGCACTGGGCATTGATATTGTTTATAATTTCCGATTCCCCCAACTTTTCCATTATATTGGCCCCCATTTGATATGCTGACTCCAAAGCATTCCGGGTCAAGGTGCAGGCTGATGGGGTAACCCCTTGATTACTGTTGTTAATTTTTTCCCATAAGATAGACTTGAATTTCAGTTCCTCCTTTTCTTCTCCCCAGCTGCTTATCCTTCTTTGTATTGAATTTATTCTGGCCTCTATTAGCCTTACCGCTTCAATTTGCATTAAAGATTCCATTTGTAACCTCTGCTTCCTGTACAAATTTCAGCAACGCTGTTTCATCCAGGTTTTTCTGAAGCTTGCTGTTTAATTTTTTGACATATTCATACTTTTGCCTGGCCTTTAACTTCTCCAGCACCTTCTTTTCTTTGGCTGCCTCTTTTATCTGAGACCGTTTCTGGGCTATAACCTGCTCTATAGCCGCTATCTTCTTATCCTGGTCATCAATTTTTTGCATCATATGCCTGATATAATGCTGGTAATTTAACGATGTTTGGCTAAGCCATTCTGCCAGGTTTTCCCTTATAAAGCCCTTAGCCTGTTTTAAACTGAACTCCATCAGGTACTGCAGCTTTTGTTCCCGGTCCAATGCCTCCTGCAATTTGGCTAAATCCTGGCGCAGCAGGTTCTGCTTGAACTTTTTAATATTCAATACGCTTTCCAGTTCAAAATTAAATTTTTTAGGCATATCTACTCATCCTGGCCTAACAGGGTTTTTAATCTTTTCAATGTTGAATTAAGAGTTTCTTTCTCTTCATTGGACTGCTTTAAGAAATCATTGATGGCTTCTAGGTGCTGCAAAGCATAATCCAGTCTAGAATTACTCCCCTTAACATATGCTCCCACTTCCACCAGGTCCCTGGACTGATGGTAAGTGGCCAAAATTTCTTTTACCTTGGCTACCAGCTGATAATGGTCCTTACCTATAATGTCTGGCATAACTCTGGATACACTGGCCAAAACATCAATGGCAGGGTAATGATTAGCATTTGCCAAGTCCCGGGATAACACTATATGGCCGTCCAGGATAGAACGCACTGCATCTGATACCGGTTCATCCATATCATCTCCCTCTACCAGCACAGTATACAAGCCGGTAATGGAGCCATTCTTTGCCATCCCGGCCCGCTCCAGCAGTTTAGGGAGTTCCGAAAACACGGAAGGGGTATAGCCTTTGGTGGTAGGGGGTTCCCCCACTGATAAACCAATCTCCCTTTTTGCCATACAAAACCTGGTGATTGAATCCAGCATTAAATTTACATCAGCACCATTGCTTCTGAAATATTCTGCAATAGTAGTAGCTACATAAGCACCTTTAACCCTAAGCAATGCAGGTTCGTCTGAAGTTACTACCACCACTACACTTTTCTTCAGTCCGTCTTCCCCCAAATCTTTTTCTATGAATTCCCTTACTTCCCTTCCCCTCTCCCCTATTAAGGCAATTACATTTACATCGGCTAAAGTATTGCGGGCAATTAAACCCATCAATGTGGATTTTCCCACACCGCTCCCTGAAAATATTCCCATCCTTTGGCCCTTGCCAATGGTAATAAGACCATCAATAGCCCTTATTCCCATGCTCAAAGGCTCTGTGATCCTTTTCCTTTCCATCACTGAAGGAGGGTTATTGTATATGGGAAGCTTGGTTTCCGCTATTATTTGGGCAAAGCCGTCAATAGGATTTCCCAAACCGTTTAATACCCTGCCCAACAGGCCCTTTCCCACTTTTATCCTCAAATTTTTGCCTGTGTGTACTACTGGGCAACCGGGGTATATCTTTCCCATATCCCCAATAGGCATAAGCAGTACTTTATTATTTTTAAAACCTACCACTTCCGCTAAAACACCTTCCTCTGTACGGCTGCATTTTATGTGGCAAATATCTCCGATCCCCACTTCAGGGCCAGTGGACTCTACTACCAAGCCAATCACTTGGGTAACCCTGCCGTTTAAGGGTATGGGATTGATTCTTTTGATCAGGTCCATATATTTATCAATATTTACCTTCAAAGTATGGGACTTCATCAATGGCCTTTGCCTTCCTTATACAATTCCTCCTGTATGAGCCGGTCCATTATTTTTAACTGGCTGGAAGGCTGGGCGTCTATATCACCGTTTTGGGTGGAGATGATACATCCCCCTTTTTCCACCCTTTGATCATCAATAAGCTTTAGGGCAGGAAACTTATCCGTAATATCTTTTATCTCCTGTTTATGGGTAACCAGGTAGTGATAATCCTTAGGGTTAAGCCTTATAATCAGGTTATCCAGCCCTCCCACCTGTTTTAAGGCAAAATTGAGGCAGCTTATTACAACAGCATCCTGCTCATTTATTTTTTGCCTTATGACTTTTTCCGCAATATATTGGGCCAGTTTTATTATTTCCGGCTCTGCTTGCCTTAATATCTCCTGCTTATACTCTGCCAATTTTCCCCTTATTATTTCCAGCTGCCGGAAAGATTGCTTAAATTGGTCAAGGCCCTGCCTGTAACCCTGCTCGAATCCTTGGTCCATACCTTCCTGCCGTGCTTTTTCCTTGATTAGCCGGATATCCTGTTTATAATGTTCGCGCAATTCCTGTTCCTGGTTTTTTTCGTTCTTTTCTTTAACCTGGTCCTGCTGGCATGATTCTTTTTCAACCCTTAAGGGCTTTATCTTTATTTCTATGACCCCGCTATCCATAACCACTGATTTGTTTTTTAAAATACTCAAACATCGATCTCCTGCTTAAAAGCTTAAACCACTATTTCTTCATCGCCTCTAGCCAGAATTATTTCTCCCGCATCCTCTAAATCTTTTATCTTCTTTACGATATCCTGCTGGGCCAGTTCCACTTCAGTAATCCTTATGGGACCCATGGCTTCCATATCTTCCTGGATAATTAAGGCTGCCCTCTCACTCATGTTCTTAAATATCTTTTCTTTGACTTCCCGGCTGCTGCCTTTAAGTGCTTTGGCTAATATATTGGTATCAATTTCCTTTAGCAGCCTCTGCACCGCCCGGTCATCTATCTTTAGGATATCTTCAAATACAAAAAGCAGGTTCCTAACTTCTTCGGCCAGCTTCTTATCTTTTTTCTCCAAAGTAGAAAGTATTGATTTTTCAGTGCCCCGGTCTACCTGGTTTAGTATGCCCACAATAGTCTCTACTCCCCCTACCACCCTTACATTCTGGTTGGTAAAATTTTTGATCTTCTTGGATAAAAGCTCTTCCATCTTTTTTATAACTTCTGGCGAAGTCCTGTCTGTCTGGGCTATCCTGACCCCCACTTCGGCCTGGAGTTCAGGTTTTAGGGAGCATAGTATCTTGGAAGCCATATCGTAGGGCAGGTAAGTCAATATCAATGCTATGGTCTGGGGATGCTCGCTTTTTATCATATTTAACAACTGTTCAGGATCTACATCTTTTAAAAACCTAAAGGGTCCTGTGCTTAGGTTTTTTATAAGGCGGTCAGACATTTTATGGGCCCGCTCCTTGCCGAAAGCTTTTTCTAAAATATCCTGGGCATAGCTTAACCCTCCATTATCAAAACTGTCCCTAGCTACAAAATCTTCATAAAATTCCTTTAGGATAGATTCCTTTTGTTCGGTAGGAATATCATTATAATTGGCTATTTCAAAAGCAATATCCTCCACCTCCCCTTCTGAAAGGTGGCTCATTACCTTGGATGCTGCTTCCTTCCCAATAGTTATTAGGAATATAGCTGCTTTTTTTATCCCTTTTTTTGGTTCCTGTGCCATTTTTACCCTATGTTTTTCCCTACGGCTTTCAGCTTTTTTCCAACAGCCAGTTCTTTATTACTTTAGCTGCAGTTTCCGGATTCTCATCACTTTCCATGGAAATTACTTCCTTGAGCTCTGGGTAGATATTATCATCCATCTTGGACATAATTTTTTCCCTGATCTCCATTATCTTTTTTCTCTTTTCTTCTCTGCTCAATAACTTACTTTGATCTCCAAATAGTGCCTGGAGCTGTTTCTTATCCTCTTTTTCCTCTTCCTCCGGGCCAGACTCAATCTGCTCAGGTTCCTTTGACTCCAATAACTTTTTCCATTCCTCCTGGCGGGTGGAAACCAAGGACTTGTTTCTCTTAAATTTCAGCCATCCAGTAGACCTTAGGGTCAAGAATATTATCAACAATAACAATAATACTGCAGGCCAGGCCCTGGATAAGATATCCCATATCCTGCTTCCACCGGTTTCCGGAGCTATAGCCGTCTCCAAATTCGGCTCCAGGCCTGCAAATTCCATGCTCCTTATAGACAGGGTGTCTCCCCTGGAGGCATCAATACCGGCAGCCGCCACTATCACTGCTTCAATATCTTCTATCTGCTCTGTAGTTAGCCCTGAATTCAAAAATACGCCCACGCTTAGCCTGCTTATATCTCCAGTCCCATATGTAGTGGTTTCAATACGCCTGGAAACCCCGTATTTTGTCTGCTGTTCGCTCCTCTGGTATATATTGGTTTCATCTTCTTCACCTTCTATTACTTCCCCGTATACCGGTATATCCTCTTCTTCATCTTCCAGCAATGGAACATTGGAATCAGTCCCCGCTTCACCTTCTGCCAGCTGCCCATATTGGTCTTGATCATAGCTTTCCGTGACCACATTTTGATCCAATATAACTCCCTGACCATTTTCTCCAGGAAGATAAGTTTCACTTTCGGATTGCCTCACATCGGTATCTAGTTCAGCCTTTACCCTTACAATGGAATTCCCGGCCCCCAGCAGCTTGATTAGCATGTTATTTATCTTATTTTCCAGGCCGGTCTCAATTTCAGAAATATATTTTTGCTGCTCTGATAAATTATGGCTGTCCTGGCCTCCGGCAGTAAGTAAGTTGCCATTGGTATCCATAATCGATATATCTTTTATGTTCAAGCTCTTTACTGCATTGGCAACCAGGTTTTTGATAGCTATAACACTTTCATCAGGCAGTAATTTATTAGATCTTAGTTTTACTACAATGGAAGCACTGGAATCAGTAAACTGATCAGTAAATAATTCCTCTTCAGACAGGACCAGGTGGACCCGGGAAGATTCTATTTCTTCAATCTGGGAAATAGTGCGGGCCAGCTCGCCCTCCAAAGCCCTCTGGTAGTTGACTTTCTGGGTAAAATCGGTCAGACCAAAAAACTGCTGGTCAAAGAGCTCAAAGCCGGTTACCGAGTTATAGGGCAAGCCTTCTGAGGCCAAGGCCAGCCTGGCATCTGCCAGCTCATTTTTATTAATCCTTATCACCGACCCATCATCGGAAACCTGATAAGAAAAATTAGACTGATCCAGGATTTCTACTACTGAAGCTGCTTCCTGGTTGGTCAAGCCGTTATAGAGAACGGCATATTCAGGCTTATTGGACCATCTTATTAGCATGATTAAACCGGCTACCACAATTACCACTACCAACCCCAGAGTTACTTTCTGGAACAGTGACAAAGAGTTGACAAGCCTTAAAAAATCACTATTTTTTTTCCCCTTGCTTGAATCAAAATCTGCGGCCATATAATTCTCCTATCCTAGATGGGCATCCTGGTTATATCCTGGTATGCTTCCAGGGCCTTATTTCTAATCTGCAGGGTAAGCTGCATGGAGATCTCAGCTTTTAAGGTAGAAATCATAACCTCGGAGAGATCCTTGCCATCTCCTGAAACCGCCTGCTGGATATTAGAGTCGGCTTCCTGCTGCAATTTTTGGACTGAATCCAAGCCCTTTTTAATGCTGTCTGTAAAAGAAGTATTTTTCTGTTCAGCAGCCGCCGCCTTTTCCGGATTGCTTATGCTGCCTATGCCATTAAGGGAACCGATACCATTTATTCCTGCAATAGTCATGCTGCCTCCCTTTATAGATTACCCATGCTGATGGCTTTTTTAATCATAGTTTTTGTAGACTCAATAGCAGTAACATTAGCTTCATAAGCCCTGCTGGCTGAAATCATGTCTACCATTTCGTTTAAAACATTGACATTGGACAGTTCCACCATACCGTTCTGGTCAGCCAAGGGGTTAGCAGGATCATATTTTAGCTGAGGCGGGCTATTGTCTTCCAATATGGCCAATACTTCTACCCCTTTTTGCCCCAGGGTATTTTTAAAAGAGGCAGAAAAGCTGTCCTCCGCCCTGGTCCCAAGAACTACCGATCTTCTCTTGTAGGGGACTCCATCTGCTGCATTTACAGTATTGGCATTAGCAATATTATTGGATATTACGTCCATACGCAGCCTTTCTGCACTCAAACCGGTGGCACTGATTTCCAGATTAGTAAACAAAGTATCCATAATTACCTCCTGCCTTCATTGACTACGTTTTTAATCATCCTCATTTTTTTGGATAATAGTGAAATATAGTATTCATACTCCAGATCATTTTTGGCCAGCAGAGACATTTCCCTTTCAATATCCACATTATTCCCATCCTCCCGCATAGAAGTATGGTTTTCCCTGAGTATTTGAGGCTGGGCTGCTTCAATTTTCTGGTAAAGCTTATTGGCCCCAATATTGCTGGAGCTATTTACTGCTGCAGAAAGGGAGGATTTAAAATCTACATCTATCCTCTTATATCCTGGAGTATTCACATTGGAAATATTATTTACAATCGCTTCATGCCTTATGCCAGCTCCTGAAACCGCTTTTTGCAGCAAGGCGGTTATAGGGTCATTAAACATAAAGTCTCCTTCCAATAAAAAAGGACTCATGCGGTTAAGCACTTGTCCTTCCATGAACAAATTATTGAAATCCTTTTATATGCTTTAATTGTCTTTCTTATTTATAGTTTTCGGTACATTTGAAAAAATTCTTTAATTATTTAATATTTCAAAATATATATTCATACATTTTATAATTGTTTATCTCGTTAAACAT
>JAQVDY010000017.1:29470-35410 GCA_028698215.1 Actinomycetota bacterium
CTGCCGGGTAAGCTTAGCAGCTGGCGCAAAATAATTGGCAGGTTATAGGTCGTGTAATAACCTATTTCAGGCCTTAATTGGGCGGTAGTTACAATTGCCGGTCTAAATAGGGCAGTTTTTTCTTTCCCATAGCTGGGTAATAAGCAGAGGTTACTCTTTTCTGCTGATGGAGCTCATTTTCCTGTTTTCTTAAAATTTTAATTCGGCCCTGAACCAGCTTCTTATTGGCTTGCTCCAATTTTAACAGCTGCTTAAACCTTTCTTTTATCTTCACCCTATCTGCAGTCCCGGTTTGATTTATTCCCTTCCAGGAACTTATGTAATCCCGGATTTTAGCCCTTTTTTTCTCCAGGGAAAAATAGGTATCCATTTCCTCCACTGCCAGGGCTTTTTCCTGCTTTATGGTAAGTTTTTCCAGATCATCCAACAGCAAAAAAATTTCTTTCATTTAAGTACCCGTATTCTTTCTAGCATCCAGCCAGGCCGGCCTTAAATTAAGCAATATTTCCCTGGCTTCCAGGAAAGGCCCCTTTTCCTTTTTGGTATTTCCCAGAACCAGCTGGTAAATCACAAAATCGTAAATCCTAAATAGGTTTTGTGCAATTTCCCCTCCCTGCTCCAGATTCAGGGAAACCATTAATTCATTGATTATGGCTTGGGCTTTAAGACTGCTGAAGTGCACTGCTTCCAGGTCCTGGCTCTCCAATTTTTGCAGGCATTTACTGATAAAGCTTAAAGCACCGTCATAGGCAATTATGATTAAATCTTCCTTACTGGCGCTGTTAACTTTTATCTGCTGATATTTATTATAAGGGTTATCAGGAACCATATTAAAATAATCCTATCTGGGCTTGAAGCCATAAATTTTGAGTATCCATAGTTTCCAGTGCTTTTTCCATTGCTATAAATTTATTGGTAAGGGTAATCTTTTTAAGCTCCAATCTTCTTTCCAGGGCCTCTATGCGGGTATCAATCAATTTTAATTCAGAATCAAAGCTTTTATTCTTGCTGCTAATCAAGCCCTGGCTGCTGTCAGTTAAGGTTGATAAATACTGCTTAATCCTCGCTGCAATACCATACTCCTCTTCAGGCAGGCCTTCTATCCCTTCATTTTTAGCAAATAGCTCCTCTACCTGTTCATAGTTTTGATCAATAGCTTCAGAAAGGACTTGCTCATCTATTACCAGCTTGCCTATTATGGATCCGCTGTTGTCACTGCTCTGGCTGTTAAAAGAAGCTTTGCTAATACCTATGGAAGCAAGGTGATTGGCATTATCAGCCACTCCCTCCAGTATTCCGGTAACCATTCTGCTTAAATTAAACCTGACCCGGTTCAAAAAATTATCCCCGCTCACCACTCCAGCCAGCCTGTCTGCATCTGTTTCTGCTGGATAAATTTTTCTTTCGCTGACTTTGGAATAAATAAAGTCAACTACACTGTTATACTGGTTTACAAAGTTTCTTATATCCGCCATGATCCGTTCATTATCCCTGGCTATTGATACCTCCGTGCTGCCTTCCCCTGTCAGGGTAAGTGTTGTGCCTTGGATAAGGTTTTCAATATGGTTGGTGGAAGAGGTGATGGACTGGCCGTCAATAGTAAAGGAGGCATCGCTGGCAGCAATAAATTCATTTTTATAGTTATTGAGGTTATCCAGTATTCCCAATTCTAAAGCAATGCTGTAATTATCCTCTATATTTATGTCCACAGCACCAGTCTCTTTCATTTGAATCCGTAACACATTATCCACCACAGTAGCAGTAACTCCGGTATCCTGGGCACCATTTATCTTATCCCTTATGGAATTAAGGGAATCATTGGCATCAATAATTACCTGCACTCCATTTATTAAGATATGGCCCTCGGTCAAGCCTAGCGCAGAATCTGCGTTTTCCTGCCTGTCCGTTCCAATGGTATGAGCTTTAGCCAGATACTCTACATTTATGCTATATCTTCCTTCAGCAGCATCGGCTGCAGTATTCATTACAGCTATTCCTGGCTGGCTGTAGGTGACCTTAAATACATCAAAACTGGAGGGCAGGGTTAAGGTTTCACTGACCGTATATAAGTTATTTAAACGGGACAACACATCCCCGTAGACTTCTTTTCTTTTATTAATAATATCTTGTTCCAACTCCATTCTATCTATGGGTACTCTTTCTATCTTCATTAACCCTTCGATAATAGAAAAGGAATCTAAGCCGGTATTCAATGAATTTAACTCCATGCCAAACACCTTCTTTTTAAAATTATCATTTTTGAAGTTAACTTAAACATTTCATAGCCTCCCTTAAAGCCACAGATTTATATCCGGCCTGGGCTGCTATATTATTCTGGTCCAACAAAAGCGCACATTGATAGGAAAGTTTAGCATCTTGGAGCCTATCCAGTTTCTTTAAGCTGTTACCCAGGTGGATATAATATTGAGGCACGCTATTGTCAATTTCAGTAGCCTGTGAAAAATACCGGACCGCTTGAAGCATATCTTTCCGGGCATAAAAGCAAAGACCAGCCAGGTTATAGGCCGGAGCATCCTCCGGTTCCGATTCCAGGTAACAAAGAACTTGCTGCAAGGCATCGTCAATCCTGTTTATCCCATAATAGGCAATAGCCAAATTAAGATTTAGCTGGGCCTGGTAGGATTTTTGTTTAAGGCTTAATCCATATTCCAGCAGGTTGGCTGCTTTTTGGTACTGCTTCCTGTAAATATTTATTTTAGCCAGGTTTAGGCAGCTCTCTACATTATAAGGGTTAAGTTGCCGGGCTTTACCTAAAAGATAGACAGCTTCATCCAATTTTTTAAGCTCCATTTTTATAGTGCCCAAATTGTGGTAAATAGACCAGTGGTTTGCCCCCTGCTGCAAAACCTGCTGATAGTGCAATTCTGCTTGTTGATAATCTCCCGTTTTCATGCAGCAGTAACCCCATCTCTGCATATGGTCTGAGTTGAATGGATTATGTTTAAAATAAAGGGAATAATAATAGCTGGCCTGGGTATAATCTTTTTGCTGATAGTAAAGATAGCCCAAAACCTGGTCCAGTCCGGGGTTCTTTTCCCTGTTATTTGATGCTATATTCTTAAGAAGGTTTACAGCCTGGCGGGGTAGACCCAGAGCCTGTATTTGTTCTACCACGCCTTTTATCTGGTTTAAAGGATAATCAATATTGGAAACCTCCCCTATAATTTTATTAATTTTCTCTGTTCTGCCTGAATTATGGTATGCTGCTATAAGGTTGATCAGGACATTTGCTGAATTTTTCTGTATGCTGAAGGCCTTCTCAAAATTTTTTATAGCCTGGTCATAATCCCCCAATCTGACATAACATATCCCCAAGCCATTATAGGATTTCCAGCTTCTCACTCCTGAATCTGTGGTTCCACCCAGCAATGGTTTTTCTTTTTGGTTTAAGACTTGGTTAAAATTATCTATAGCTTCCTTAAATTGATTCAACGCTATCTGGGCTAAAGCCAGATTATAATAAGCATCCTTTAAGTCTGGATTTATATTCAGAGCTTTCCTGGCTGCTGCTGCCGCTTCATTATATCTTTGCAGGCTCCAGTAGCAGCTGGACAATGCCGAAAAACCAAAGGAGAGATAGGAAGGCCTGCCTGACTCCTGTTTCTTTTCCATTTCAATAAAATATTCCACTGCCTTCTGGGGCAAACCCATAGCTTTGTACTGTACCCCCAAATTATAACTATGAAAGGAGTTATGCGGCTCTTCCTTTATTGCTGTTTGCAGCAGTCTCAGGTTCCGTTCAAACTTCTTCCGGGATGCCATGGAATCTTCCAGGTAGCCCCGGTGCACTATGCTAATATTGGAGACCCCCCGCCTGGGTTTGGATTTATGGCTGTCGAATATAAGGTTTTCGTGAATCCGGTTTTTAAATTTAAAACCGGGCAGATTGGTCCATAAACGCGTTGAATAATGGACTGCAGCAGAATTTATATTATTCTTATCAGTTAGGTTAATTATTTTGGCATAATAAGCAGTAGGTTGCCTGTCCTTTTTTAATTTATTAAAAAATTCATAGCTGCTTTTATCTAATCTCTCATCTGCATCCAGAAATATTATATAATCACCGGTGGCATATTTTAGGGACTCATTCCTGGCTTCAGCAAAATCATCTTTCCATTTAAACCTGAAAACCCGGGCCCCCATCTCTTCAGCCATGGTTATTGTTTTATCTTCGGAACCGGTATCCACTACGATTATTTCTTTTACTACCGGTAGGGCACTGGCCAGACACTCTTGAATATTATCCTGCTCATTTTTTACAATCATGCATAAGCTGACTGCAGCCTTATCTTGATTCAGCAGTTGGTTTAAATAAAAATAGGCAGAAGAGGTTTTACTGGATTTACTTGTAAGTGTTTTAATAACTTTTGTAATATTAGCTTTGGCCTCCGGGTCCTTTGGCTTTAGGTCCAAAGCTTTTTGGGCAAACTGCTTGGCCCATTCAAACTGCTTTTCCTCAATTAAAGAAGTGATTAACAAATTCAGCACTTCATAATTGGTACTTTTTTTTAAGTAATGGTAGCAGTGTTTTATAAGCTGCTTATAATTATGGGCATCCTTTAGACTCATTGCCAGGCACTGGAAGGCCTTGGCATCAGTAGGATCTTTCTTCAATTTACTTATATACTCAGAATTTATTGTACTTTCACCCATTACTTTACCTTTTCACTATTATTTATCGGTGAATAATTAAAATAAATTAAATCATATGGGGGAAACTTTTTTTGGGTTTCCCCCATATGTTAATATAGCTTATCCTAAAAGCCTTAGTACCATCTGCGGCGACATATTGGCCTGGGCCAGCATCGCCACTCCTGCCTGCAGCATGATCTGGTTACGGGTGTAATCAGTCATCTCCTTGGCCATATCCACATCCCTGATACGGGACTCGGAAGCAGCCAGGTTCTCTGCTGCTACCTCCAAGTTATTAATGGTATGCTCCAGCCTGTTCTGCACTGCCCCCAGGGAGGACCTCTGGCCGGAAACCACGTTGATGGCATTATCAATTAAGCCGATAGCAGTATTGGCTCCGTCTACGGTAGAGATATCTATGGAGTCTATGCCCAGGGTCACGGTGTCCATGGCCCCTATGGATATGGAGGTGGTCTGGTTGGCATTGGCGCCGATATGGAAGGTAAATTCCTGTTCATCCATATGGGCTGCGGTAGATATGACCGTAGCAGTAGTATCTTCTGTGGTAGATACAGAAGCAGCAGTTATATTAAATACTACCCCATTAACCGTAGCCACCACATCGGTGTCCGCATCAGTGCCTGAAGCTAAAACAGTAGTCCCATCTGTTATCTCCCAATCAAAGCTGCCGGTGGTCATGCTGGATAGCACTACTTCATAAGTAGCATTAACCATGGAATCCACGTCATCAATAGTAGCAGTAACTGCTTCCGGACTTCCGCTGGCTATAGAGATAGCAGCATCTACATCCACTCCCGACAGCAATGAGCTGGTATTAAATTCAGTGGTTTCCGCAATACGGTCAATTTCTACCAGCAGCTGGCTGGTTTCATTGGCTATATTGGTACGGTCGCTGTCAGTTATGGATCCGTTTGCAGCCTGGACTGCCAGTTCCCTCATCCTGATGAGCAAACTGGATACCTCCTGCAAGGCACCTTCTGCGGTCTGAATCAGGGATATGCCGTCCTGGGCATTTCTCTGGGCCTGGGTTAAACCTCTTATCTGTGCCCTTAGTTTTTCGGATATGCCCAGACCTGCAGCATCATCACTGGCCCGGTTAATCCTCAACCCGGAAGACAGCCTTTCCAGTGACTTGGATCTGGCACTATCGGTTACCCTTAGATTTCGGTTGGCTATTAAAGCCCCTATGTTTTGATTGATACGAAGTGACATTTTAATCTTCCTTTCTTCCTTGAAAATTCACTATAAATACAGGCATCCTTGCCT
>JAQVDY010000018.1 GCA_028698215.1 Actinomycetota bacterium
GCAGAAGATTAAAATAATTTTTCTATTTCTGTGGATTTAACCTAGCTTAAATAGCCAATAAGAGTGAATAATATTGAATAAAAGCAGGCTAGCTTGACTTTAATTTTTTATTTGCTATGGTAGGCCCTAGAAGCACTGATACCAAAGAACGTTACCTATAAACAAGAACTAAAAATAATTCAGTTTTTAGGCAATTAAGGTTTTCAGTGCAATTCATTTTTCTTTCTTTAAGGTATTAATCATTACCAGTGAGGTGAAATTATGGGTTTGGCCAACGATAATTTTAAAAGGGTAATAGAGGATGCCAGGGGTGATATAAATAAAAAGAAGGAAGTGGAAGAAATAATAGAACAAAAGATAAGCCATAGCTCGGAAAACCCAAATAAGGATAGATACCAGGCTTCCTTAAATTATTTGGACCTGACCGGAGAAGTAAATGCAAATTTAAAAGATTTTAACCGCCTTGTTACTGGCCAAAAAGGTTTTCTGCCCGGACAGTTAAAAATATGCAATTTGGTCCGGGATTGGTTTAAAACAGCTAAAGACTATTATAAGTGTAGATCTGATTTCTACTTCTATTTAACCCAAGAGCAGCAAAAAAGGGCGAAGCTTTTAAAGAAAAAATTATTGGATATTGAAAAAAAATTAGAACAACAAATGTATTACCAGGAACAAGATGGTGATTTAAAAAATGAAATGCGCAGAAAAACAGGATAGGCAAAAAATTAGGCATAAAGAATTTATTGAGGATATCTTTGCCCGGCCATTTCTAAATAAAAACCCTTACTGTGAGAGATGTATAGAAAAGGGACGCAGCAGCCGGGCAGACAAGGTAGTCCACATAAAATATCCAGGAGGCAATTTTAAGCTTTTTTGGGACCAGAACAACTGGCAGGGTTTGTGCCGGCACCATTGGTCTAAAAATAATTAAGGTTTAAATTGGGGGGATATTGAAGTTTGACCAGTATTTCTTTATAGCCGCATTTTTTAAAGGGAAATAGTAAGTTTTTAGTTAACTTCCAATATTAGTTACTGCCATGACCCCTTTCCCCTATGGGCCTGGAGGTTTTCTACCTGGTAGGCTGATCACCTATTTATAGCCTCAAACCGTAAATCCAGGTTTTGGGAATATCAATGGGTATAGCAGCCATTAATTTACCCCCTGTCCCATTAGGTAAAATTAGTAATATTTATTCCTAAAAATTAATGACATGATTTTGCAAAATAAGAGTAATTTTTTAATAAAATAATTATTACAATTGGTCGGTAAACAAGATAAAGACAGGTTAAACCTGGGCTAATAAAGATCAGGTTTAAGGTGTTTTAAAAGGGGCAGTTCTTCTCTTACCTTGTCCAGGTATTCAAGGTCAATGGAGGCATAAAGTACCTGTTGCCCTGTACCGGCCTCCGCCAATATTTTTCCCCAGGGGCCAGCTACCAGGGAATGGCCGTAAGCAATATAGGGGCCTTGGGGGTTTCTGGCTGGAGATACAGCAGCCAGGTAGACCTGGTGGTCCAAAGCCCGGGACCTGGTAACCAGATGCCAGTGGGCCGGTCCGGTAGTCATGTTAAAAGCAGCGGGTACCACAATCAGTTTAGCTTGCTGCCGGGCCATGGATCTGATAAGTTCCGGAAAACGCATATCGTAGCAGACACAAACCCCTATTTTTGTCCATTCTGTTTCAAAGACGGTGACCTGGTTGCCGGCGGAGAGCACTGCTGATTCTTGAAAACTTATGCCCTGAGCTATATCTACATCAAACAAATGAATTTTTCGGTGCCTGGCTATCAAGCTGCCCTGGGGGCCAAATACAAAACAGCTGTTATAGATAGAGTCGCCCTCTCTTTCCGGTATGGACCCGCCAATGATAAATTTGTTTAACTGCCGGGCTAAAGAGCTAAGCATATTGGTAGAAATACCGGGGTATTCTTCTGCATATTGGCCAAAATATTGGATAGAATAAGGGCAGTTAAACATTTCCGGTAAAATAATTAAGTCTGCATGGCCGGCCGCCTGGGTGATCATCCGGGCTGCATTTTCCAGGTTTTGGTCCTTGCTTTCAGTTACTTTTAGCTGGCAGGCAGCTATATCTATATTCAATTTATACCTCCTAAATTCTAATTATAACCTATTTGTAACAGGGTTACATAGCTGTTATTATTTATCCAAAACAACTATAATAGTTTATAGGATGAAAAGAGATGTAATAGCTTATGTACTAGGGGGCGGAGCTGGGAAAAGGCTTTATCCTTTAACCAGGGATAGAACCAAACCGGCAGTGCCTTTTGGCGGAAGTTACAGGGTAATTGATTTTGTACTAAGCAATTTTTTAAATTCTAAAGTAGAGAAGATATATATAGTAACCCAGTATGAGCCCAGGTCCCTGGAAGAACACATAATGAGGGCCTGGACTCCTCTATTTGGTATGGGAAAACACCGGTGTGTAAGGCTTCTCCCTCCCCGAAAAGGTGATGATACCGGCTGGTATGCCGGAACTGCGGATGCCGTTTTCCAGAATAGAAGGTTTATAGAGGAAGATGCAGCGGATATAGTGAATGTGTTCTGCGGTGACCATATCTACCTTATGGATATCTCCCAGATGAATGATTTTCATATGTTTAAAAAAGCGGATTTAACCATTTCGGCCATACCGGTAAAAACAGAACTGGCTGCCGGCCGCTATGGCGTGCTGGTAGTAGATGAGCAGTGGAAGCTGCTAAGGTTTGAGGAAAAACCGGAAAAACCCACCAATATACCGGGTATGCCGGGCTATTGCCTGGCTTCCATGGGTAATTATGCTTTTGACCCCCAGGTGCTTCTAGACGGGCTTATCCACCTGTCCCGGATAAAATTTAAGGATGATCCTTTAACCAAGCATGGAAGCAGGTTCTCCTCCTTGGATTTTGGTTTTGATGTCATACCCCAGATGCTAAAAAGCAGGCGAAAAATTTATGTGTACAATTTTAACTTAAACAAAATACCGGGCTCCAGGCCAAACCGGCAGGGATATTGGAGGGATATCGGGGATTTGGACCAGTTTTACACTGCCAATATGGAACTGATAGGAGAGGATCCTCCTTTTGAGCTTAACAATAATGAATGGGAAATATTTACCAAGGCTGATTCCCAGCAGGCTCCCAAGATTGTAGGCCAGTCCTGTTTTAATAATAGTATTATTTCCAACGGGTCATTCCTTTACAACTGCAAGGTAGAAAATTCTATCTTGGCTTACAATAGCAGGATAGAGCCTAAAACCACCATTCAGGACTCTATTTTGCTGGGTTTAAATCAGATAGGCCGGAAGGTAGTAATCAATAAGGCCATAATAGATAAGGGAGTAAACATCCCCGATGGGGAAGAAATCGGGGTAGACAGACTCAAGGATAAAAGCAGGGGTTTTTTCATATCTCCCCAGGGTATAACGGTAGTGCCCAGGAAATATGAATTTTATCCCGGCGAAGAGAAACTGGCTATCTAGGTTCGGGGAGCAGAGGATAGGGCATCCATTATTTTATCTATTTTTTGGCTTATACTATCCAGCATTTTCTCTTTTTGGGCTAAGTTCTTTTCTTCTTTCAGCAGGTTAAGCTCTGCCCTGATTTGTTCTAAATTAAATTCAAGCTGCTCAAAATTATAGGCCTTAGAGACCATATTTTTTTTAAGCTGCTCAAGTTCGTAAGCCCTGGCCTTGTTTTTTTCCTGGTAATAAATTACCAGGGCTATCAGGCAGGACCCCAGTATTAATACTAAAATCCAAACTAACATACCTCCATTTTAACCCAGGGCGGGGGATAAAACTATAAAAAAATTTTAGGAAATTATTGCCATGCCCAATATTGTGTGATATTATTAAAACGATTTATATAAAACGGTTAACATAAAACGGTTAACATAGATGGGAGGATAAATGTTTGAGGATCTGATGTTTCAAAAATGTCCTAATTGCGGAAAGTGGCTCTACCGGAAAAGAAAATTTCATGACGGAATTTCAGGGGCTTTTGCCACTGATATAAAGGTTATCGAGGATCCCGATGGAGACCCGGTTTATGTATGTGATAACTGCAATGCCAAACTGGTGCATGTAGTAGCTAAGGGCAAACCGCTAGTATACCGGTTATCCCATGTAAAATAATTTTATCATTATCTCTTGAAGGTGATGAGTATGAACGGACAACTGATGGAGAAATTAGATGAAATTTTGTTAGTGCTGAAGTCAATTAATGAAAACTTGAATGATATCAAGGTAAATTCATTGGAAGAAGAAGATTATTACACTTAAAAAGTTAGGCTCGTAAAGCTGGAAAGAAACCAGCTACCTCATAAGCAAGCAAGGGCAATACGTTAAGTATTGCCCTTGTCTATTGAAAAGATTTAGAAATATTCATTCAGCAGTTTATTTATATCCACATCGGTTATTACATGGTCTACCAGGGGTTTTCTCTCAATTTGCTTCAGGCCGTCTTCATAGGTGGGCTTATCCACTTTGTAAAAGATACCGATAGGTATCTTGTCCTGGCTTTCTTCCTGGGATTTAGCAAAGGCCTGCAGCAAATTGGTATTATCATAATCCGATTCATCTTCAAGCTTATAGATCCGTTCCCGGTACCAGGGATAAGTATTCTTTTTGTTGAAGGTGACACAGGGCTGCAGCACATCTATAAAGGCAAAGCCCTTATGCTTGATGGCTTCCATTATCAGGGTGCTCAGGTGGTCTACCTGGCCCGAAAATCCCCTGGCTACAAAGGAAGCTCCCGAAGTTAAGGCTAAGGCTATGGGGTTTACCGGCTCTTCCAGCACTCCCTTGGGGGTGGATTTGGTTTTAAACCCCTGGTCGGAGGTAGGGGCGGCCTGTCCGGTGGTTAGCCCATAGATGCGGTTGTCATGCATGATATAGGTTATATTTATATTTCTACGGCAGGTATGCATGAAATGGTTGCCCCCTATGCCGGCTCCGTCGCCATCTCCGCCCAAAACTAGAACCTGCAGCTTATGGTTGGCCAGCTTGGCTCCGGTAGCTACGGGCAGGGCACGGCCATGCAGGGCATGGAAAGCATAGGTTTTAGTAAAATTGGTTCCGTTTCCGGAGCATCCTATGCCGTAAACTGCCAGTACCTGATGGGGCTTTAGCCCCAGTTGGGCCAAAGCCTTCTTAACCGAGTTCCATATACCATAGTTTCCGCATCCCAGGCACCAGGTAGGCCTGGTATGGGTATTAAAGTCCTCAGGTTTTATGCCTGTATCTTTTTTAGTCATAATCTTCTCCCTTAAAGCTGTTCAATACCTGAAATAATTTCTTCCGGCAAAAACTGCCTGCCATTGTATTTCAGTATGCGGTTATTTATTTTAAATCCGGTATTCATCATCAGCAATTTGCCCAGCTGGGCGGTTTTATTGTTTTCAATAAGCACGTTTCTGTTACTATCCTTAATTAACTTGTTTACTGGCTCCACCATAAAAGGATAAAGGTAGGTGAAATGAACCAGGTTTACCTTTTTCTGGTCCCGGTTTAAGGTTTTCATGGCTTCCAGGATGGGCCCTTTGCACGATCCCCAGCTCCAGCAAGTAATTTCTGCCTCCGGGGGCCCGTACAGTTTGGGGGGATCAAGGTCTTTTATAAGGGTGTTTACCTTATTAAACCGCTTGTCCATCATTTCCTTGCGGTTATTGGCGTCTTCGCAGGAAAATCCATACTGGTCGTGTTCATCGGTATTGGCCACATGAACCCCTCCCTTTAGTCCTGCCGCTACCCGGGGGGAAATGCCGCTGGAATTTATCTTGTACCTCTTGTAATCTGCATTTTGGTCTAAGGGCTGAGTAATAAATTGGCCCCGGTCTACCTTTATTTTAGAGGCATCAAACTTTTCACAGGAAAAATGACTCTCGGAAAGATGCTTGTCCAGCAAAATAATTACCGGTATCTGGTATTTATCAGCCAGGTTGAATGCCTTTCCAGTCATATAAAAGCATTCTTCCGGATCCCCGGGAGCCATAACTATCCTCAAGTATTCTCCATGGGCGGCATGTACCGCAAACATCATATCTCCCTGTTCGGTCCAGGTAGGAAGACCGGTGGCTGGTGCCGGCCTCTGGGAAAGGACCATAACCAGGGGGGTTTCGGTCATGGCTGCGGCTGATAAGCCTTCATTCATTAAAGAAAAGCCTCCCCCGGAGGTGGCCAGCATGGTCCTGGCCCCGGCAAAAGATGCTCCCAGGGCCATATTTACCACGGCCAGCTCGCTTTCAGCATGTTTGGTAACAATATTGTATTCATCCTCAATGGCAGCGAAGGAATGCAGTATGGAAGAGGAGGGAGTCATAGGATAAGCCACATAGAATTTACAGCCTGACCGTACTGCCCCTAAAAACACGGCATCATTTCCGGTAACCATCATCTTGTTTTTTTGCTTAACCACTTCCAAATTATAGGGAAGGGAATTATTGAGCTTTTCCTTGATGTATTTGTAGCCCAGGTCAGCCACCCTGGTATTAAGCTCTACCACTTTCTCCCCCTTGGATGCAAACTGCTGCTTTATTACCGAATGCACCAGGTCAAAACTTAAACCTACCAGGGCTACTGCTGCCCCCAGGGCTACATTATTCCTCATAACCGGAGGGGCCTTGATTTCCTTTATAATCTTGGTAAAGGGAACTGCCATGTAATTTAAGTCTTTTCTTTTCCTGCTTAGCTCCTGGGAATCAAAATCCTGCTCGTCATATATGATATGGCTGCCGTAGGAAATTTCATCCCGGTGGATGTCTATGGTTTTGCTGTCTAAAGCTATAAGTACATCAATGCTTTTGGAAATAGAATATATGGGGCTGGTTCCCACCCTTACCGTATAAGTATTGTGGCCTCCCTTTATCAGGGAAGGGTATTCATTGGTATCAATGACATAATAGCCTTTTTTGGCGAAAATTTTAGAAAGCATAAACCCGGTAGACATTATCCCATAGCCGGCTTCTCCACCTATTTTTATGGAAACATTTTCTGTCTTCATTATTTCTCCTAAAAGGGTTAAATATATAGTAATAATATTAACATATAAGGAGATTAAATTAAATTAGTAAGTAGTAATAAATACTAATAAAATTTTTTTTAATTTATCTATTTTGGTTTGTCTAGTATTATGGATAACAATAAACAATTAAGGGGACAGGCTATGGATTTTATTGATTTTAGGAGCGATACGGTCACCCGTCCTACCCCGGATATGATAAAGGCTATGGCTTCAGCAGAGGTGGGGGATGACGTATACGGAGACGATCCCACCGTAAATAGGCTGGAGCAGGTTTCAGCAGGGATGATGGGTAAACCGGAAGCCCTGTTTGTGCCCTCCGGAACTTTTGGCAATCAGCTGTGCCTGCTTACCCATACCGGGCGGGGAAATGAAGTGATAATTGCCCGCTCCAACCATATTGTGCAGCACGAAGTGGGGGCGGCAGCCTTTATGGCTAATGTGCAGCTTATGCTGGTAGATGATAGGTGGGGGCATGTTGATTGCCAGCAGGTAAGGTCTTTAATTAGGGAAGAAGATCTCCATTATCCTAAAACCGGCCTTATATGCACCGAGAATGCCCATTCTGACGGTACAGTGCTCAGTTTAGAAGAAATGGAAAACCTATATTATATGGCCCGGCAGGAGGGCATACCGGTACACCTGGATGGGGCCCGGATATTTAATGCGGCTTTGAGCCTGGGGGTAGAAGCCAGCAGTATTGCTGCCTATAGTGACTCGGTCATGTTCTGCTTATCCAAGGGGCTCTGCTGCCCGGTAGGATCGGTGGTTTGCGGCAGTCCCCAGTTCATAACCAAAGCCCGCAAGCTGAGAAAGCTGATGGGAGGGGGATTAAGGCAGGCCGGTTATCTGGCTGCCTGCGGCCTGGTAGCTTTAAGGGACATGGTAGCCCGGCTAGCCCAGGATCATGAGCATGCCCGGTACCTGGCTTCCGGCCTGGCCCAGATTAAGCCGGTTAAAGTGGCAGAAGACAGGCTGGATATAAATATGGTGTTTTTTAATATTGACAGGGAAGGTTTTGACCACAGGCAGCTGGTAGACTACCTGTACCGGCACAGGATAAAGATTAACCCGGTAATGGGTGGTTTCTATAGGCTGGTTACCCATTACTGGATTACCAAAAAAGATATAGATTTGCTGTTAGCTAAAATTAATGATTTTTTCAAATAGGAGCAAGGAGGATAAATTGGCCCTGGAAGTAAAGACAGTGGAAGGCGAACAAAAAAAAGATATTATGATATATACCCTTTCTACCTGTGTATGGTGCAAAAAAACCAAGAGTCTTTTGCAGGATATGGGAGTAACTTACAGCTATGTGGACGTGGACCTGCTGGCGGGAGAGGACAGGGAGCAGGCTTTGCAGGAAATGAAAAAACATAACCCCAGCGGCGGTTTTCCCACCATGGTGATAGATGGGGAAGAATGCATAGTGGGTTTTGACCAGGAAAAGATAAAGGATGCATTGGAGGACTGACATGGATATGGAAGAACTGTATCAACAGAAAAAAAAGGAAGCAGGAGCAGGAGGCTATAACCTTAATCCCGATAAGGAATTTACCATGTCTTTAATAGAGGGGCTGGCTAAAAATGAACAGCGCTATGGTTACCAGTCCTGCCCCTGCCGCTTGTCGGAAGGGGTAAGGGAAAAGGATTTGGATATCATCTGTCCCTGTGATTACCGGGACCAGGACCTGGCTGAATACGGGGCCTGCTATTGCGGGTTATATGTGGATCAGGAGATTGCCAAAGGCAAAAAGAAGCTGGGATCCATACCGGAAAGAAGAGGCCAGGCCAAGCCCATAAGAAAAGAGCAGGCCAAATTTAGCATAAGCTTGCCTGTGTATAGGTGCAGGGTGTGCGGCTATCTCTGTGCCAATGAAAAACCTCCCCGGGTTTGCCCCATATGCAAGGCTTCGTCAGACCGGTTTGAACTATTCCTATCGGTTTAGGAGAATAAATTATGCTGGCAGATATGCCTTTAGAAGAATTAAGGGATTACCGGCCCGCTCCCTACCGGGAAAAGGATTTTGCTTCATTTTGGGATGAAACCAGGTCAGAAGCATTAAAAATCCCCTTAAACTATGAGATAAATGAAATAGGCTATATGGTAAGCTCTATTGAAGCTAACCAAGTCTTTTATGATGGTTTTGACCGCTCCCGTATTTGCGGCTACTACCTGCTGCCTAAAACCAGGGGCCCCCATCCGGCCATAGTCTGGTTCCATGGCTATGGGGGCAGCAAGGACCGCATCATATCTTACCTTAAATGGGTACTGCTAGGCTATGCAGTGCTGGCCATAGATATAAAAGGGCAGAGCGGCCAGAGCCTGGACCGTTCGGTATATCCTCCCCCCAGCACGGTAGGTTACATGACCAAGGGAGTGTTTGACCCCTACCATTATTATTACCGGGGAGTTTATATGGACTGCCTGAAAGCGGTCCAGTTTCTGGAAGGCAGGCCTGAAATCGATAAGGACCGGATATGTTTAACCGGGGCCAGCCAGGGAGGAGGACTTTCCCTGGCGGTAGCTGCCTTAAGCAGCCTGCCCAAGCTGGTGATTGCCGATGTGCCTTACCTTTGCCATTTTAGAAGGGCAGTGCAATGGGCAGAAGAAGCAAAAAATATTACTTATCTGGAGTTTGCCAGCCTGATCCAAAAGTTTCCGGAAAAAGAAGAGCAGATGTTTAAAAGCTTAAGCTATTTTGATAACCTGAACCTGGCTGCCTGGGTTAAGGCCAGGACAGTAATAACCTGTGCCACCAAGGATTTGATTTGCCCTCCCTCCACCATTTTTGCCGTATATAATCAAGTGGAGGCTCCCAAAACCATCAAGGTTATGCCTTTTTACGGTCACGATTTGCATACAGTGACCGCTTTTGACGAAGAAAGGCTCCAATTTTTGCTTAATTATCTGTAGCATTCCCTAAATCCGGCCGGAGGGCTTCCCTTACCAGGGAGTAGTCGTTGCGGGCATTCCAGCATAGATAACCCTGTAAGCCTAAACTGCGGGCTGCAGCTATCTGCTGGTTTATGTCTTGGGGCTGGTAGTCAATTTTTAGCCCAAAAGCCTGCACCCAGGGTATAATGAGGCAATCCTGGCCCTGGGAGCGCTCCAGCCCTTTACTTAAAGTATATTCCACTACCCGGTAGGGCTCTGATTCGGGCAGGGGAAAATCCATAAAGTAAGGGGGGTAATGGGAGGGATAGGTCATGGGATAAAGATAATCCAGGTAGGGGAGTATGGATTCCAGCTGCTGGCCTATGCCCTGGTCATCCTGCCTGAGCAGGGTAAACCCGAATACATCGGCTGATATCTTTACCCCGTAAGGGGCCAGCTGTTCCCGGGCCTGTTTTAAGAATCCGGCAATAGCTTCAGATTTAGGTTGCTGGTCCTGGTTATGGGTATACCGGGCATAACTAAGATTTCCCCGGGCAGGAGCCCTGATATAGTCAAACTGTATTTCGTCTACCCCGGCCAGGGCCACTTCCAGGGCAATATCAATATTATACTGCCATACTTCCCGGCTATAGATATCAGGCCAGTAGGAGCCTTCTGAATACAGGGGCTGGCCGTTCCTGGAGTCCTGTATGGCCAAATCAGGCCTGGCCTGGGCTAAGGCAGGATCTTTAAATACCACTATACGGGCAATAGTATAAATGCGGCGGCTGTCCATTTCCCTTAATACTTGTTTCAGGCTATAGAGGTTTAGGTCTGCCCCTATGGCGGACGGCAGGCCATGGCCGGTATCATAATCTATATGTCCGCTGTCATCCTTGACATTGAACACTATGCAGTTGAGCTCGGTTTTCTGCAGTAATTCATAAGTGCTGTACCTTTTTTCCCGGCTGGACATGCTATAGCCGGTAAGATACACTCCCTTCTGCTGGCCTTCGCTGATTTTAAACTGGTAATCTTCCGGACTTAGATAGGGGAAGACGATCATCTTGCGCCCAGGGTCCCTAATCAGGGTATCTGCATCAGAGGCAGGGACAGCACCCGCACAAACCAGGCAAAGCATCCCCATAATCAATGCAGCTGCTATTAATGCTTTTATTTTAACCGAGCCCATTAAGCTATAATACAATAATTGCAGG
The DNA here is from genome assembly GCA_028698215.1 of Actinomycetota bacterium. Lineage (NCBI taxonomy): Bacteria > Bacillati > Actinomycetota > Actinomycetota bacterium. The sequence continues at coordinate 11,113 of JAQVDY010000018.1, forward strand.
CCAAGATATAGTAATTATTAGCCTATTAGCCTTTATATTTTTGATACAGGTAATATAATTCTATATGTAACCTTATAAATTAATAAGGGGGAATGGAATATGGAGGCCAACTTAATTGTAAGTTATGATCCTGTCCATGGGGACATAGCCCGGCAATCAGCAGAAGCGGTGTTCAGTGAAATAGGGGTCAGGCCCCGGTGGCTGGACTCAGAATACGGAGGAGTTTTCCTGCTGGAGGTAGACCACCCCAAGCAGGTAGTAAGCGAGCTGAGGAACCTGTGCCTGGAAGATAAGGAAATCTTTAACTGGACCTATCATTATGTACCGGTAGACAGGTGGGTTCCTTCAGAAATTGGGGATATGCAGGAAGCGGTTAGGTCAGTGGCTGAAGGTATAGGGGAAAATGATATGTGGAAGCTGGATCTTACCCGCAGGCATTATCACCAGTACCAGGATCATGAGCTTATTTTAAAACTAACTGAAGTGGTAAATACTGGAGAAGTAGACTTGGAAAAACCGGAGAAGATCATAAAGGTAGAAATCATAGGCCAACATGCAGGCATATCCCTGCTGGAGCCGGACCAGCTCCTTATACTGGGCAAGATTTAATCACTGTCGTCCATTATCCTGGCCAGGGTTATCTTGTCCGGGCCAAACTTATCGGAAATCTTTTCCATGGCCTGGGTAATGTTGTGGCCCCTATGGTAGGAAGGATCATCAAACAGGGCGGCCAGCATGTATTCAGGCTTAAGGTTGCTGGCAGATATGCCTATAAGCCTTATCTTCTTTTTGCTGAGGTCGGTTTTGGCCAGTATGTTGGTGGCTGCCCGGTGTATCTCCAGTATATCCGAGGTATAGTGGTTCAGGGTCACGTTCCTGGTAATGGTCTTAAAATCAGCAAATCTCAGCTTTAAGGTCAGGGTCCTGGCCCGGTACTGCTGGCGGTTAAGATGATGGGCTACTTTCTGGGCCAGGGCCAGCAGGGTAGAGCGGAGCAGGGCCATATCACTTATATCCTGGCTGAAGGTTGTTTCCCTGCCTATGGATTTGGGTTCCTGGTTGGGCACTACCGGCCGGTTATCAATCCCGTGGGCCAGCTGGTGCATTACTTTTCCCAGTTGACCGAACTTGCCCTGCAGTACATCTACCGGAGTATCTGCCAGCTGGCCTATGGTTTCTATCCCCATGCGGTTTAAGTTCTCCTGCACTACCCTGCCTGCCCCCCAGATATAGGATACGGGAAGCTGCCTTATCTTTTCCTTGATTTTTTGCCAGTCCTCAAATACGGTAAGGCCATTGGGCTTGCCCAGGCCGGAGGCCAGTTTGGCAAAGAACTTATTGCAGGCTACTCCGGCGGAGGAAGTGAGATTGGTCTGCTCATATATTTTGCCCTTTATCTTTTTGGCTATTTCCACTGCCTGCCCGAACAGTTTCTGGCAGCCGGTTACATCCATAAACCCTTCATCGGAGCCTATCATTTCCACCAGGGGAGTAAACTGGCAGAAGATCTCCCGGATAACCGCTGATTCAGCCAGATACTTTTCCATATTAACCGGCACATAGATTCCATGGGGGCAGAGCCTTTTGGCCTGGGAGATAGGCATGCCGGCATGCAGGCCGTATTTCCTGGCTTCATAAGAAGCAGAAGAGATGACCCCCCGGTTAACCGGGCTTCCCACAATCAAGGGAGCATTTTTATACTGGGGATGGTCTCTTTGCTCAATCTGGGCAAAGAAAGCATCCATGTCTATATGTATTATCTTTGTCTCTGTGGCCATACCGGTACCGCCTCTGCCAGCAGCTGGTTTTTTATATTAGTATCCTTAAGCTTCTGCCTGGCCCTTTTTAAATTATCCAGGCTCCAGACCCTGCCGGCTATGATTAAAATACTGCCTTCCTTCAAGCTTGCCCTGCCCTTTACCAGAAGGGCAGGATAGCGGGTAATGGTTATGCGGTTCTGCAGGTAGGCCTGGGGGAAAAACAGGCATTCATACATCCCTCCCTCATCTTCCAGGGTGCAAAAAAGCATTTCCTCTCCGCTTTTAGTCTTTTCTATCCTGCGGTTTATGACCATGCCTGCAGCCATAACCTGGCTATTGTGCTTAAATTTCCTGCTGCTGGTGACCTTCAGCCGGCTAATTTCGTCCCGGTAGCAGCTTAAAGGGCTGGCACTGGCTGCAAAACCCAGCAGCTCCGTTTCCAGGCAGAGCTTATCGGCCAGGCTAAAATCTGATACGGAGCCCAGCCCGTGGCCGCCCTCCTTGTTTTTCTGCTTTTGCCAAAAGTATAGCAGTAGTTTTCTACGGTTGGAAGCGGCAAAGTCAAAGGCACCTACCCGTATGAGGCTCTGCACTGCAGTGCTGCTGATCTTGCCCCTAACCATGCATCTACGGCAAAAATCATCCAAACCCTTAAAAGCGCCCCCGCTGTTCCTTTCTTCTATTATATGTTTTACGGTAGCAGGGCCCAGGCCTTTTACTGAGGTTAAGGGGACCTGGATAGCCCTGCCTTTATCTTTCGGCATAAATTTAAAGCCGCTGCTGTTTATGCTGGGAGGCTTTATGCTGATGCCAAACCTTCTGGCTTCTTCCACATATTGGGCAGCAGGGTAGTACCCGGAGCCATAGGAAAGTATGGCTGCTAAAAAATAGGCAGGAAAGTAGTTTTTAAGATAGCAGGTTAGATAGCTTAACCGGGCATAGGCCAGGGCATGCGCCTTTAGAAAGCCATAACTGGCAAACTTGGATATATAGCCAAACACCAGGCTGGCTGTTGGAGAGTCATAGCCCTGGTTCCGGGCTCCTTTTATAAAGGTTTGTTTTAAAGTCTGCATCTGCTGCCTGGACCTTTTGGTAATGGCCCTCCTTAAAAGATCGGCCTGGCTAAAGGAATAGCCGGCTATGAGGCGGGCAATCCTTAAGGCCTGCTCCTGGTATATGATGATGCCGTAGGTTTCTGCCAGGATGGGCTCCAGGTCAGGATGGGGGTAGGTAACCTTCTGGCGGCCAAACTTTCTCTTTATAAAGTCCTTTCCCAGGCCCGACTGCTGGGGCCCGGGCCGGTAAAGGGCCAGCAGCAGGGCAATATCCTGCAGGCAGGCTGGCTTTATACTTCTGGCCAGGCTCCTGATGCCGGTGCTTTCCAGCTGAAAAACGCCCAGGGTGTTTCCTTTGGATATCATGGAAAACACACGGGCATCATTTTCGGCTAAAGTTTCAGTATTGATAGGCAAGCCTTCCTGCTTAAGCATTCTGGTTACCTCCTGTATTAGGGTGAGGCTCAGAGAATTTATTAAATCTATCTTTAAGATACCCAGCTCCTCTATGCTGTTCATGTCATACTGGCTCATCAGTTTGCCTTCAGAAGAAAGCATCATGGGAATTTTTTCCTCCAGGGGCTGCTCGGATACTATTACTGCTGAAGGGTGGGTAGACAGGTGCCTGATGCGTTCAGATATCCGGGAAGAAAGCAAAACCATATTATTGTACCGGGACCGGGCATCCTTTTTTTGGTATTTAAGATCCAGCAGCAGCTGGTCGGTTTCCTGCTTGCTGTAATTAAGTATCCTGGAGGTCTCCCGTACTGCTGCCCGGGTCCTTAAGGTAGCAAAGGTGCATACCCGGCCTACATTACTGGAGCCGTAGCGCTGCTGCAGGTACTCCAGGACTTTTTCCCGGTCCTGATGGGCAATATCCATATCTATGTCCGGGGGCTGTTTTCTCTGCCGGTTTAAAAACCTTTCAAAATAAAGGTTGTTTTTTACCGGATCCACATCGGATATGCCCAATACATAGGAGGCCAGGCTGCCGGCGGCAGAACCCTTGCCGCAGGTAGGTATATGCTGCTGGCGGGCAAACCTGGCTATATCCCATACCATTAAAAAATAGCTGCTGTAGCCCCTGTCTGATATCACCTCCAGCTCGTAATCCAGCCTATGGTAAAGCTGGGGCCCGGGCCGGCCATACCTTTTTTTAAGCCCGGCATAACACAATGCTTTAAGATAGCTGGACTGGCTGCCGGAGCGGGGGACCTTAAACCGTGGTATATCAAGGTGGCCCAGTTTTAGCTCAAGCTGGCAGGAATTGGCTATAAGGCGGGTGTTGGATATGGCTTCCGGCAGGTCTGCAAACAGCTCTTCCATCTGGCGGGGTGACTTGAAATAATGCTGGTCATTATCTACCGGCCTTAAGCAGGGATCAATTTTTCCTGCCATGGATTTTAGTTTGTAGACGGCCTGGTAATCCGGCCAGTGCTGCTGCTTTAGGTAATGCACATCATTGGTAGCTACCATGTTGGCCTTCTGCTGCCGGGCAAAGTTTACCAGGGTTTCAGAAATGCCAGCCGCCCTTACCGAGGCAGGGTATCTTTGTATCTCCAGATAAAAGTCATCTCCAAACAGCTCCTGGTAGAATTGGAGGGCTTTGCCGGCCTCATCTTTGTGCCCCTGGCCCAGCAGCACCGGTATCTGGCCCTGGCGGGCAGGGCTTAAGGCGGTCAGCCCGGAGCAGTTTTGCTTTATCCAGCCAGCTTCCAGATAGGGAACCGTACCCCGGCTTTCGGTATGGGCCCTGGTTATCAGCCGGCACAGGTTTCGGTACCCGGCCTCATTGCGGCACAGAAGCACCAGGCTCCACAGGCCTGAGTGGTGGAGGTAAACCTGGCATCCCAGGATGGGTTTTAATCCTTTGGCCCGGGCCTGGCAGTAAAACTCTATAGCCCCGTGCATCACATTCCTGTCGGTAAGGGCTGCTGCCTGCATACCATACCGGCAGGCACCAGAGACCACATCCCCTATGGTGATATTGGATTCAAGGATGCTGTACTGGCTGTGCAGGTGAAGATGGCAAAACATGTTAATCTCCTAGAGTTTACGGTAGACGGAAAGCACTTTTCCCTGTATTATGACGTCTCCGGTAACCCTGATGGGCTCATAATCAGGGTTGGAGGGCCTGAGCTCCAAGTACTGGGGAGTCAGGTAATATCTTTTAACCGTGGCTTCTTCTCCTATAAGGGCCACTACCATATCCCCGTTTTCAGCGGTTTGCCGGGACTGGGCCAGTATGATGTCTCCATCCTGTATATGGTCTCCAATCATGCTGTCTCCCTTAACCCTTAAGGCAAAATCAATATTTTTCCCTTCCAGCTGGCCAGGTATGCTGATATAGGTTTCTATATTCTGCTCGGCCAGTATGGGACTGCCGGCGGCTATGCTTCCTATCAGCGGTATTTTGGGCTGTACTGCCAGTCCGCTGCCGTCGGTAATCTTTATTGATCTGGCCAGGGATGTTTTCTCTATATAACCTTTTTTCTGCAGGGCAGCCAGATGATCGCTTACAGCCCTGGGGGAGGCCAGGCCCAACCTCTGGGCCAGCTCCCTGACCGTGGGGGGATAGCCTTTCTGGGCTATAAACTGGCTTATTATTTCCAGCACTTTTTCCTGTTTGGGGGTAAGTTTTTTCATCTTTTTCCTCGGCCTTAATTATAGCTTATAGCTATACAAATGTATAGTATTTTAATTTTTTGAAGCTTGACTTATGGGTTTTAGGGGCTATAATCCCTAAACTTGAAGATAGAAAAAGCATTTTTTGCTTAATTTTGTAAAGTGACTCAAGGAAGGTCATGGAAAAGTATAACATAACTATAAATATATTGTTCTGGTCGCTGACTGCTATAGTCATCTTTGTAACGGTGCTTTCCATCGTTACTCCAGAATTGATTGCCGGTTCCCTGATCGCTGAAGAACAGGAACCAATTGAAGTAAAAACGGAGATAAAAAAACAGCCGGTGGTGCTGGAAGTAGAAAAAAATATAGAATGGTACTATTTTGTAGCCTCCGGGTATAGTGCCAATGACCCCGCCCAGGGAACCAATTCCACCACTGCTACCGGAGCCAAGGTCCAGGAAGGAATAGTAGCGGTAGATCCGGACATGATACCTTTAGGTACGGAGATAGAGATAAAAGGTATGGGAATTTTTGTAGCCGAGGATACCGGGGGCAAAATCAAGGGCAACAGGATTGATATTTACTTTGACACCAAACAGGAAGCCAAGGAATTTGGACAACAGGGAATATGGGTCAAGGTAAATGACAGCGGAATACAGATAGCCCAATCCTACAGGTAAGTATTAATTGTTCTGGTCAGCTATGGCTTTAAGCTGGCCATACATAAGTTTAGCTTCCTTTTTATTCATCTTGGATATGGTAAAAGTATCCTTTTTACTGGAAACAGTAAGAGAGGAATAAAACAAGCCATCTTTTAAGCTTACGCTTGTGATATAGGGGTAAGTGGCAATAAACTGCTTATCTACAGATATATTGGAAACAAAGCTAAAGAATAATTTCTTATCAGTGAGAATTAGTTTTCCATCGGTAATATCATTTAGCACTCCGGTGGAAGCCTGGATCAGCTTTTCGTCTGGTCCCATAAATACAAAAAATTTTTCGGTACTGGTGGTACTCATTGCAATCTCCATCCTATTTTTTTACAAGCAGAAACAGGAGTAATTATATAAAATAATATTTGATAAAAAAAGAAATTATTTTAAAATAAAGAGATTGTTCTTAAGAAGGAAGGTATAAAATTAAGAATTATTTAAAATATCTTATCATACTGGTAGTAATTGGCCTGATAGCAGTGGGCATATTTTTTGCTGTAAGGGGAAACCGGGACCAGGAAACGGCGGAGCAGCCTCCCGCCCCTCAGCAAGAAACAGAACCGGAACCGGAACCGGAGCCTGAGGCAGAAGAAGTTATTTCCAATTTTTATGCCAGCAGTTCTTCTGATTTTGCTCCCTACTCTTTTATAAGCCCTGCCGGCTGGGAGCTAACCGAGGAAGAAGGCGGATCCCGGGTGACTTTAAGCAGGGATGGCGGTGCCATGATGCTAATGGTGGAAAAAATTGCGGACATAGAAGATATGGAAGGGCAGGATTTAGCGGACAGCTATATAGAGATAACCGAAGATATGGATGTAACCCAGGCGGTAGAAGAAGATTTTAGCTGGGGAAAGGACCAGGTTAAGCTTTATGGTTATATGTATGAAAGCGGCCTGCAGCCGGAACAGGAGCAGATAGACCTGCTATGCTGGAACCAATATCAGGACTATGCTTATATTTTAAAATACATGGGAAGCTCCAGCCTGGATAATGCCAAAAAGGATATGGAAAAGGTACTATCTAATTTTAACTGGGGCCAGGGCCCTTCCTCTACCATAAAGGCCGAGGACAGCGATGCCATCAATATCCTCATATTGGGGGATGACAGCGCTTTTGACCGGCCGGGAGGAAGAGTCAGCGGCAGGACCGATATTATCATGCTGCTGCATCTTAACCTGGAAAATTACCAGGGTACAATAGTTACCATACCCAGGGATACCTGGGTGCAGATCCCGGGACATAATGAGACCAAGATTAATGCTGCCCATGCCCTGGGCGGAAACGAGCTTACCGTGGAGACCATAGAACAGTTTTCAGGCCTGGATATTGATTTCTATGTAATTACCGACTTTGACGGTTTTGTCCCCCTGGTTGATTTCCTGGGAGGGGTAACGGTGGAGGTAACCGAGGATCTGGCCGACAGCTTTTCCAATTGTTATTTGGATAAGGGGGTCCACCACCTTAACGGGGAGCAGGCACTAGCCTTGAGCCGGAACCGCCACCGTAATGACGGGGCTTATGCCCGGGAGAAGGAAGCAGCCAAGATAATAGTAGCCCTATATGAGCAGAAAACAACTTTAGAAAAGATTGTAAAGCTGCCTGCCTTTATTAATTTCCTGCTAAACTACACCTGGACCGATATGGATTTTTCAGATGCGGTTAGGCTGCTGCCGGCTTTAGGAAAAATTAAGGCCCAGGATATAGAAATCACCACCATACCCTCCTGGCCCCAGATGGTAGGCCAGGCCAGCGCTGTGGTTTATGATGAAGAAGCTACTGCCCAGTTGTTTGAAGAAATTAAAAACCAATAGCCTGGTTGACTTTTGGCCTATTAGTGGGTAATATTTTAGCGTAAATGAAGCTTAAATGCTTACGAGCGGAAGTGGCTCAGTTGGTAGAGCATCACCTTGCCATGGTGAGGGTCGCGGGTTCGAATCCCGTCTTCCGCTCCATTTTTTTGTCTTAATAAATCCATAAAGAAATAGTATAATAAAGGATTATTATTAAATTAAAGGCATGCTTATGGTTACATTAAATATTGGCAACAGCAAGGTAGACCTGCAGCAGGGTAAAAGCATAAAAGATGCTTTATCCCTGATGGACAAGGATTTGGCCAAGAGGGCGGTAATGGCAGTAAATAAGGAGCAGGGCCAGAAACTGGACCTGGATTATGTGCCCTCTATGGATATGAGCCTGCAAATAGTTACTACTGAGGATAAAGCAGCACGGGACCTGCTCAACCATAGCACCTCCCATATAATGGCCTATGCCATACAAAGGCTTTACCCTGAAGCGAAATTTGCCATTGGTCCCGCCATAGAAGATGGATTCTACTATGATATCGACCTGGAGCATACCATAAGCCCCGAAGATCTTCCGGCCATAGAAAAGGAAATGAAACGGATTATTAAGAAGGGCTATAAGTTTGAAAGAAAAGAGGTCAGCAAGCAGGAAGCAGCCCTTATATTTAAGGATAACCCTTACAAGCTGGAACTGATAGAAGCCATAGATTCTGATAAGGTCAGCATCTATACCACCGGTGATTTTGTGGATCTTTGCAGCGGACCCCATATACCTTCACTGGCTAAAATAGGGGCCTTTAAATTATTGAGTATAGCCGGTGCTTATTGGAGGGGTAACGAGAAAAATAAGATGCTGACCAGGGTTTACGGCACTGCTTTTTTTGAGCCCCAGCAGCTGCAGCAGTACCTGGACATGCTGGAAAAGGCCAGGCAGGCGGATCACCGCAAGATAGGCAGGGAACTGGACCTGTTTAATTTCCACGACCAGGCTCCCGGGTTTCCTTTCTTTCATCCCAAGGGGATGATACTGCAGAATGCCATATTGGATTACTGGAGGCAGGAGCATCAGGCAGAGGGCTACCAGGAGATAAAAACCCCTATAATTTTATCCAATGAGCTGTGGCATACTTCCGGCCATTGGGATCATTACAAGGATAATATGTATTTTGTCCGCATAGATGAAAAGGATTATGCGGTAAAGCCCATGAATTGCCCCGGTGCAATACTGGTTTATAAATCCAGCCAGCATTCCTACAAGGAATTTCCCATAAGGCTGGCAGAGCTGGGACTGGTGCACCGGCATGAAAAATCAGGGGTGCTGCATGGCCTGTTCAGGGTAAGAAACTTTACCCAGGATGATGCCCATATATTTTGTACTGAACCCCAGCTGGGGCCAGAAATAGGCAAGGTCATTGACATGATAGGCCGCATGTATTCGGTATTTGGTTTTGACAACTATCATGTGGAGCTGTCTACCCGTCCGGTGGACAGAATTGGTTCTGATGAAATGTGGGACAAGGCGGAAATGCTTTTGGAACAGGCTATCAGGGACAAAGGCCTGGACTATAAGGTTAATGCAGGGGACGGGGCCTTTTACGGGCCCAAGATAGATTTCCATATACAGGACTGCCTGGGAAGGACCTGGCAATGTGCTACGGTACAGCTGGATTTTGCCATGCCTGAAAAATTTGAGATAGATTATGTGGGGGCCGATAATGAAAAACACCGGGCAGTAATGCTTCACCGGGTGGTGCTGGGAAGTGTGGAAAGATTTATAGGCATACTTACCGAGCACTACAGCGGCAACTTTCCCCTTTGGCTGGCTCCGGTACAGATGGCGGTGTTACCCATATCGGAAAAATATGAGCAGTACAGCCAAAAAGTCTATGAAAACCTGGCCCAACAGGGTTTCAGGATAGAATTTGACAACAGGGTTGAATCTTTAAGCAAAAAAATACGTCAATCAGAGTTAAGGAAAATTCCTTATATGATTATTGTGGGCCAGAATGAACAGGAAAGCGGAACCATAACCGTAAGAAGAAAAGGGAAGGAAGACTTGAAGGAAATAAAGGTACAGCAGTTTTCTGATATGGCTTGCCGTATTATTGAAGACAAGCAGGTAGAGATATAAAATTGTCCTTTATTTTTAAATAATTTGTTCTTATAATTACATTTATAGATTTGTTAAATACAAAGATGTTACCATATAACAAAGGGGTGTCTAAATGACTATCAAAGAAAGGGTGAAGCTGTATACCACTAAAGCAGCAATAAAGAGTGCCCTGAAAGTGCTTCCTAAAATCTCTGATGAGAGATGGCTGTCCATGATAAAGGGAAGAGTTTACCGTCTCAAGAACAAGGAAGAAAGAGACTTTCTGGAAAACCTGCTGGTTAACCTCAAAAGAGCCATTGTGGACATGTCTCCATCGGTTAGGAATAAAGTGGTTATGAACCTTATTAACAATGCTATGGTTCAAGGCCAGCCCAAAAGGAAGGCTTTTGCTGATAAATACGGGATCAATCCTCCCAACCATTTGGTTATTAGCCCTACCATGAAATGTAACTTAAGGTGCTATGGCTGTTATGCCTGGCAGTATTCCAAAAAGGATGACCTGCCTTATGATGTTTGCAACCGTATCATCGATGAAGCCAATGATATAGGCCTTTATTTCTTTGTTATAACCGGGGGCGAGCCTTTCTGCTGGGAACACCTGTATGACTTTCTGGAAAGGCATAATGACTCCTTCTTCCAGATTTATACCAATGGCCAGCTGATTGATAAGAAAGTAGCTGCCAAACTGGCAGAGCTGGGAAATGCCGTACCCTGCATTAGCATAGAGGGGTTTGAAAAGGAAACTGATGAGCGAAGGGGCAAGGGTGCCTGGAAAAATATCATGCAGGCCATGGATAACCTGAAAGAAGCAGGGGTGCTGTTTGGCTTTTCAGTGACTGCTACCAGGCCCAATAATGAAATGGTAGTAAGTGAAGAATTTATAGACCTGTTTGTGGAAAAGGGAGCATTTATAGGATGGTATTTTAACTATATCCCCATTGGCAGGGAACCAAATATGGAGCTAATGCCTACTCCTGAGCAGAGGGATTACAGGAGAAAGAGAATTCTGGAAATAAGGAAGACCAAGAATATCATAGTAGCTGATTTCTGGAATGACGGTCCCTTGGTAAATGGCTGTATGGCCGGCGGCAAGAATTACCTGCATATAAATGTAAATGGCGATGTAGAGCCCTGTGTTTTTGTTCACTTTGCTGCTGACAATATTAAGGAAAAAAGCCTGGAGCAGGTGCTGACTTCCGATTTCTTTATGGGATTCAGGAAGAGACAGCCTTATACCGATAACCATTTAAGGCCCTGTACCATTATTGATAATCCCCAAGTATTAAGGGATATAGTGGCTGAGAGCGGTGCTTATGCTACCCATGACGGGGCAGAGACCATTATTACTGACCTGGCCAAGGAACTGGACCAGTATTCTGAAGATTATAAGAAGGTTGCAGATAAGGCCTGGGCAGAAGAATATGAGCCCCAGGAAGAAGAAGATGAGGCGGTATAGACAAAAGTCATTATATCCTTTATAATCTTGCAGACAATTGAATATGGAATAAAAAGTAGAAATCATCTATTTCTCACCAAATGGCGGCTAACCAGCTTGTTGATTTGGTTATAAATAAATAAAAAATAGGTAGGTGGTTTTACTTGCCTATTTTTTTTGTATTAATTTTAGTGGAGGTGAAATAAATTAATAAAAGCATCAGACATAATGACCAGATAAGGGTGCCTAATGTTAGGCTTATTGACGAGGATGGTTCCCAGGTAGGGGTAATACCTACTAAAGAAGCCATGGACCGTGCTTATGAAAAGGAACTGGATTTGGTAGAGGTGGCTCCCAATGCCAACCCTCCCGTATGCCGCATCATGGACTACGGAAAATATAAATATAAGCTGGAGATATCCGAAAAAGAGAAGAAAAAGAAGCAGACGCAGGTAATAGTAAAGGAAATAAAGCTTAGGCCCAAGATTGATTCCAATGACCTTAATACCAAGAAGAACCATATAAAGAGGTTTCTAAAAAGCGGTAATAAGGTAAAGGTTACGGTAATGTTCAGGGGCAGGGAAATAGTGCATAAGGAAATGGCCATGGATATGCTGGCGAAGGTTATACAGGAGCTGGAAGGCCTGGCAGTAGTGGAGCAAGCACCCAAGCTGGAAGGTTATAATATGATTATGGTTTTAGGGCCGGCTACATAAAAACATAATGTTTATATTCAGAAAGGAAGTGTTTACATATGCCAAAGCTGAAAACACATAGAGGAGCGGCAAAAAGATTTAGGGTTACCGGAAGCGGTAAGATTGTTAGACAGAAGGCTTATAAGGGCCATATTCTGACCCATAAGAGTGCTACCAGGAAAAGGAGATTGGGACAGAAACAATTGGTATCCAAAGCTGATGACAAGAAGGTAAGAAGAATGTTGGGAATTTAGAAAGGTGTGATTTAAAATGGCGCGGATTAAAAGAGGAAGCGTAAAAAACAAAAAGCATAGAAAAGTTTTAAAACAGGCTAAAGGGTATTCCAGTGCTTCAGGCAGCAGATACAGAGTGGCCAAGCAGAAGGTTTACCAGGCCTTAAGTTTTTCATATAGAGACCGAAAAACCAAAAAGAGATTATTTAGAAGATTATGGATTACCAGGATAAATGCTGCAGCCAGGTCCAATGGACTTTCCTATAACCAGTTCATTGACGGGCTAAAAAAGGCCAAGGTGGAAGTTAACCGGAAGATGCTGTCTGAGTTAGCGGTCAATGACCCTGGTGCTTTCCAGGAGCTGGCAGAAGTGGCCAAGCAGCAGGTGTCAGCATAAGGTTTTATCATGGAGGATGTAAAAGCCAAACAAATTTCAGGACAGCTGGAGCAGGATTACCAAAATTTGGAGCAAGACCTGGTCCAGGCTGGCAGCCTAAAGGACTTAGAGCAGGTAAAGGTTAAATACCTGGGGAAAAAGAGCCAGGTAGTAACCTTGCTTAAAAACATCGGCAGTTTGAGCCGGGAATTAAAACCGGTAGTAGGCAAGAATGCCAATATATATAAGAAGAAAATTGAAGCTTTAATTGCGGATAAAGAGAAAACTCTAGAAAGCATAGAATTTGACCAGAAATTAAAGCAGGAAAAGCTGGATCTTAGCCTTCCGGGCAGAAAACCCCTAAGGGGCAGCAAAAATATTTTGGACCAGGTTACCGAAGAGATTGAAGATATTTTTATCAGTATGGGCTTTTCGGTAGCCCAGGGGCCGGAAGTAGAAACCGATTATTATAATTTTGAAGCTTTAAATACCCCTCCGGACCACCCGGCCCGGTCCCTGCATGACACTTTTTTTATATCCAAGGATGTATTGCTAAGAACCCATACCTCACCGGTACAGATCAGGTATATGGAACAGCATCAGCCGCCAGTATACATTATTGCTCCCGGAAAGGTTTACCGTAAGGACTATGATGTGTCCCATACCCCCATGTTTACCCAGATAGAGGGATTGGTAGTAGATGAGGGAATAAATTTTTGTCACTTAAAATGGACTTTGGAAACGGTAGCCCGTAAGATTTTTGGCCAGGACCGCCAGGTAAGGTTCAGGCCCCATTATTTCCCCTTTACCGAACCCAGTGCAGAGGTGGATGTATCCTGCCAGATATGCCAGGGGGCAGGCTGCAGGGTTTGTTCCGGTTCGGGCTGGTTGGAGATCTTGGGTGCAGGCATGGTGGACCCCAGCCTTTATGGTTTTGTGGGTTATGATGAAGAAAAGGTAAGTGGTTTTGCTTTTGGCATGGGTATCGAAAGAATTTGCATGCTAAGGTACGGAATTGATGACCTGAGGTCATTTTTTGAAAATGACTTAAGGTTTCTGGAGCAGTTTTAAGCTCCAGTTTAGGGAAGGATTTCATATTGAAAGTAACATTAAACTGGCTAAAAGAGTTTTTAAATACCGACCAGCTGGAGGCAGGGGAGATAGCCCAGCTGCTGACCATGAGCGGCAGCGAGGTTAAAAAGATAGATTATATGGGCCGGAAATTTGAAAAGATAATTATTGGGCAAATTGTCCAGTGCAGCCCTCATCCCAATGCAGACAAGCTTAGCCTGTGCCAGGTTGACACTGGAGAGGAGCTTCTTTCTATTGTTTGCGGGGCTAAAAATTTCAAGGTAAAGGACAAAGTGGCCTTGGCTTTGCCGGGAGCAAAAATTGGCGATTTTACCTTAAAAAGATCCAAGATAAGGGGCCAGGTATCCGAGGGCATGATGTGCTCGGAAGCAGAACTGGGCCTTTCAGAGGATTCTGAAGGCATAATGATTTTGGACCAGGACCAAAAGATGGGCCAGGGCTTTGCGGAGGCTATGGGAATGGATGATGTGGCAATTGAGCTGGAAATTACCCCCAACCGCCCTGACTGTTTGTCAGTGATAGGCATAGCCAGGGAAATAGCAGCCTTAAAAGGGCTTAAACTAAAGTTGCCTGCTTATCAGCCCCAGCTAGCCCAGGATAAGGACTTTGAGCTAAAGATACAGGATTACAGCCTATGCTCCCGTTACTCGGCCCGGATATTTTATGATATTCCCCGCATTCCATCCCCCCAGTGGCTGGTAAACCGGTTGGCTCTTTGCGATGTAAGGGCGGTGGACCTGGTGGTTGATTTAACCAATTATGTAATGCTGGAAACGGGACAACCTTTGCATGCTTTCGATAAGGACCTTTTAGCTACGGATAAGATTATAGTAAGGCCAGCTAAGGCAGGGGAGTCCATACGCACCATAGATGATTCCCAACGGCAGTTGGAAGAGGGAATGATTGTCATTGCCGATGCCAAGGGGCCGGTGGCTATTGCCGGTATCATGGGGGGAAAAGAAACTGAAATTAATGAAAAGACCAAGACTGTTCTGCTGGAGTCGGCTAATTTTAATGGGCCTGACATTATGAGGACTTCTAAAAAACTGGGCCTGCGTTCAGAAGCCAGCAACCGTTTTGAAAAAAAGATTGACCCCCAGCTTACCCTGTTTGCCATAGAGAGGTTCAGCCAGCTTCTGGCTGATATTGCCGGGCAGGTTAAATCCAGCGGTATTTATGATAATTACAGCCAGAGCCCGGTTACCAGGGAGCTTGTTTTAAGGCCGTCACAGGTAACCAGGATTCTAGGGGCAGAAATCAGTACTGAAAAAATAATGGAAATTCTTGGCAGTTTGGGATTAAACTGCCAGCCTGTACGGGAAGGCATTGCAGTAACTGTTCCTTCTTTCCGCTACCAGGACCTGGAAAGAGAGATTGACCTTATAGAAGAGGTAGCCCGTATTTACGGCTTTAATAATTTTACTTCCCAGCCCCCCAGGGTTAAGCAGAGGCTGGGGGGATTAAGCTGCCGGCAGCAGTCTTTAAGGGATATCAAGAATTGCCTGGCGGACCTGGGATTAAGGCAGGTTATCAACTACTCTTTTATCAGCGGCAAGAAACTGCAGCAGTACCGGCTGGATGTTTCAGGGCAGGACCTGGTTAAAATCATTAATCCCATCAATGAAGATTTCCAGTATTTAAGGCCTTCTTTGTTTCCGGGGCTGATGGGAAATATAATGCAGAATTTAAAATACCGGATAGAAGATATGGCCCTGTTTGAGATATCCAAGGTTTTTACGCAAAGGAAAGACAGCAAGCTGCCTGAAGAAAGAAATATACTGGGCGTAGTCCTTAGCGGCCGGCAGCAGGACAAAGGCTGGAACCAGCAGGAAAGGGCTTATGATTTCTATGATTTAAAAGGAATATTGGAGTACCTGGCAGAAAGGTACTTTAATAGTTCAATAATAGAGATAAAAGGAAAAGAGATTGGATTTTTCCATCCGGTATCGGGGGGAACATGGTCTTTGGAAGGCCAGGATATGGGCATGTTAGGGCAGGTCCATCCCGGATTGCTGGCGGAGCTGGAAATAGAGCAGCCAGTCTATTATCTGGAAATTGACCTGGATTTGTTTTTAGCTAAATCCCCGAAAGCCAGGCAGTTTGAACCGGTAACCCTTTATCCCGCTGTTGACATTGATATAGCCATAGTGGTAGACCAATCAGTTACCCATCAGGAACTAAGGCAGGCTATAGAGGAAAGTGGATCCGGTATACTGCAGCAGGTAAGGCTGTTTGACCTCTACCAGGGAAAACAGGTGGAAGCTGGCAAGAAAAGCATGGCTTATTCCCTTACTTTTAAAAGAAAAGACAGGACCTTAAAGGATACCGAGGTAGAAGTAGAGGTAGAGAGGATACTGTCCTGTTTGGCTAAAAAGTTTAATGCCACTTTGAGGCAGTAATGGCTGAAAGCTGGAGCATGGTATCCTGGAATGTAAATGGGCTGAGGGCTATTTACAAAAAGGGTTTCATTCCTTTCATTGAACAAAATCAATTTGATGTAATTTGCCTGCAGGAAATAAAGGCCAGGCCCCCTCAACTGCCCAAGGATATACTTACACTGCAAGGTTACCAATCCTATTTTTGTCCCGGACAGAGGGCAGGCTACAGCGGAGTGGCCGTTTACAGCAAAGTAGAGCCAATAGATTCCGGCAATGGTTTTGGCCTGGAAAGGTTTGACCGGGAAGGAAGGGTTCTGTGGATGGATTTTGGGCCTTTTATCCTGTTTAACACCTATATGCCTAATGGGGGCAGGGACAAGGTAAGGGTGGATTACAAACTGGATTTTTACTATTCCTTTTTAGATTATATCAAACCAATTATATCTGAAGGTAAGGAAATAATTATTACCGGGGATATAAATACCGCCCATAAGGCTATTGACCTGGCCAGGCCCCAGCAGAATAAGAATAATACCGGTTTTCTACCAGAAGAAAGAGAATGGATAGACAGGCTGCTGGAGGCAGGTTTTATCGATACTTTCCGCCTTTATAATGATGGAGGCGGACATTACAGCTGGTGGGATTACAAGACCAGGGCCAGGGAAAGAAATGTAGGCTGGAGAATTGACTATTTCTTTGCCAGCCAGGGATTAAAGGATAAGATTTCCGATGCCTTTATCATGCCCCAGGTAACCGGTTCCGATCACTGCCCGGTGGGTTTGAAGTTGTCCTGGTAACTTAATTAGGCTCTTTACGGTTATCCAGGTAATAGTTAATCAGGCCATTGGTGGAGCTGTCGTGATTGGCTGCTTTCTCTTTTCCCTTTAGCTGGGGCAGTATGCCGTTGGCCAGCATCTTGCCTAATTCTACTCCCCACTGATCGAAGCTGTATATGTCCCATATTATGCCCTGCACAAACACCTTATGCTCATATAAAGCGATCAGGCTTCCCAGCAGGTAGGGGGTAAGCTTTTTGTAAAAAATTGAGTTGGTGGGCCGGTTACCTTCAAATATTTTAAAGGGGGCCAGGTTTTCTATTTCTTCTGCGGTTTTCCCTTCTTTTTTTAATTCCTCTTCTGCTTCCGGCCTGGTTTTTCCCCGCATCAAGGCTTCAGTTTGGGCCAGGTAATTAGATAGCAGCATCTGGTGATGTTCACCCAGCGGGCTATGGCTTTCTATAGCAGCCAAAAAGTCGCAGGGAATCAGCTTGGTGCCTTGGTGAATCAGTTGGTAGAAGGCATGCTGTCCATTGGTTCCGGGCTGGCCCCATATAATGGATCCGGTGTGGTAGTTTACTGGTTTTTTATTTCTGCCGGTGTTTTTCCCATTGCTTTCCATTTCCAATTGCTGCAGATAAGCGGGAAAACGGGAAAGGTACTGGTCATAGGGAAGTATGGCCTGGCTTTGGGCTTTAAAAAAATTGTTGTACCATATCCCCAGTAAAGCCAGGATAACTGGCATATTCTTATCCAGGGGCGCCTGCCTGAAATGCCAGTCCATAGCCTGGGCTCCTTTTAGGAGCTGGTAAAAATTATCATAGCCAATACTGCAGGCAATGGATAGCCCAATAGAGGACCATAGCGAATACCGGCCGCCTACCCAGTCCCAGAAGGTAAACATGGTGTCAATTCCAAAATCTTTTACTTTCCGGCTATTGGTAGATATGGCTACAAAATGTTTTCCAATATCCCGGGCAGGGGAGGTATGCTTAATAAACCAGTCCCGGGCGGTTTTAGCATTGGCCATGGTTTCCTGGGTAGTAAAGCTTTTGGAGGATACCATAAACAGGGTAGTTTCAGGATTAAGATTTTTTAAGGTTTCAGAGATATGGGTGCCGTCTACATTGGAGACAAAATGAGGTTGGGGGCCCTGGTGATAGGGGGTAAGGGCCTCGGTTACCATAGCGGGGCCCAGGTCTGATCCTCCAATGCCTATGTTTACTATATCGGTAATGCTTTTTCCGGTAAAACCTTTCCATTGTCCGGAGATAATACGGGAAGAAAATGTTTTTATCTTTTCCAGTTCCTGGTAAACCTGTTCCATTACATCCTGGCCTTCTACCAGCAGGGGAGGGCCGTCCAGGTTCCTTAAAGCGGTATGGAGTACTGGCCTGTTTTCGGTTACATTTATTTTTTCTCCGCTAAACAAATCTTCTATAGCCTGAGGCAGTCCTGATTGCTGGGCCAGCTGCAGCAGCAAATCCATGGTCTGCTGCTCAATCCTGTTTTTGGAATAATCCAGCAATATATGTTCAAACTGTAGAGAGAAACGGGTAAAGCGGTCTGGATCCTGTTCAAACATTTCTCTCATATGCTTATCTTTTATCTGCTGGTAATGGCTGTCCAGCTGTTTCCATGCTGGGCTCTGGGTGGGGTTTATGTTTTTAAGCATAATAACCTTTCTGCTTTTTTTATCATTATACTAAATTGGCCCTAAATTAGTATTAAGCAATAATGAAACCATGGGTGGCAGTTTTTTGGTTTTCCCCATCCAGTAGTTACAGGGGGGAGGTTAAATTTAAGGGATTGTTAAGTAATATCAATGCAGCTTAATGGGTGATAGGCCGGGGCACCGGCTTCTATTTTAGCTGCCAATCTCTTCCTGCCTGCATAAAGGCCTCTATATTTTCAGGAGGAGTTTCCTGGGGAAGATCGCAGCCGGTGCTTAAAATATAATTGGGGAATTCTTTCATCTGATCCAGGAGATGGCTAACTTTTTCCTTGATTTGTTTCGGGGTGTCCCGGAGCATGGTAGTGGCTGGATTTATATTTCCCATCACTACTACATCGGAGGGTATGGTTTGGGCTACTTTCTTTAAATCCACTCCCATATCCTCAGAGTCCAAGCTGATAGCGTTTACTCCTGCCTGGACCATTTTCCCTATGAGGTGCATGGTATTGCCGCAGGTATGGTAAACGGTGCTGGCCTGGCTGTATTGTATGCTGTCTATTATATGTTTTACATAGTGGGCAGAAAACTCTTCAAACTGTTTGGGCCCCAGCATTACGGCAGTAGGCTCCAGTACACATATTACTTCTGCTCCTGCTGAAAGGAGCAGGCTTACATATTCCCTTATCTTTTCGGTTACAAAGTCACATAAGGTATGCAGTTTTTCCGGCTCGGTAACTGAAGCCATGGCAGCATCGTCTGCTCCCATGATAAGGGCGGCCACAGAATAGGGGCCGGTAATGTAAGCTCCCCTTATGACTGAAGAAGGCAGCCCTACCCGCATCAGTTTCATGGTTTCCACATAACTTAAAACCCTGCTGTCAAAAGAGATATTTATGTCTTTAAGCTGCTCTATCTGTTCCAGGCTAAACTCTCCCTTGGGTACGGTTGCTGAATCTTCCTGGGGAAAGAGGGTATAGCGGCCCAGGGCATTAGCTTCTACCGACAGGTCCATAAGGGGAAATATTAGGTCTGGCTCAAAACGGTTTACCAATTCTTTAATGGCTTGAAAGTGGACTCCAAAGTTTTGCTGGGCCAGCTTTATGTTGCTCCCTATAAGCTCTACCCCTGGAAATCCCAGCAGGGGAGCTACCAGCCTTTTTCCCTGCTGGTAATATTGATGGCTTAATTTTACCAGATTGGTTTCTTTCATAATAATAAGCTAAATAATTATTTTAAAAAAATTATAGTGTACTTTTAGTTAAATTTAAATGAATTAGGGAAAAATAATTTAGATAACTTTTGTTACATTAGAGTCTATGTTATACTTAAGCTAATGTAAATAATGTTACAAGAGGTGTTAATTATGGGCAAGGTAACCAGCATCAATGATTTGGGGCCCCAGTATGTAGAAGAGCTGGCCTTTATGGGCATTAAATCTACCAGGGACCTACTGAAATGGATATCAACCTCAAAGGGAATTGAATCCCTGGAAAAAAATACCCATATAGACCATCATTTACTGCAAAGCTGGGCCCAACAATTGTCAGGAAAGAAATAATATTGCCTAGTTGTCAATTATGTCCAGGGCCAGATAGGGCACCTTGGTATGGTACAGGTAATATATATTGTCTATAATCCAGGCAATATAGTTTAGGTAATGGGAAGGCATTCCCAGTCTTACCCCGGTGTAATAGGTCTGCATGAAAGCCATTATTTCCATGCCATAACGGTCACCAGTAGACCTATAGTAGTTCCAGTTGGCTATATGGTTAAACTCATGTGATAAGGTACAGGCTATCTCTCTTTCAAATTCAATGTCATAAAATACCCTCTGGGATAGGTCTATATACACATATTTTCCATCAGTAGAAGCCAGGGCATTGGTTTGGGGAGTTTCAATGATTCTTTTGGCCAGGCCATACTGGGCATAAGCTTCCGGGTCGTAAGTAGCCAGAAGGTTAAGGGCACCGGATATAAGGGAGTAAAACTGGTCGCTGCCCTTTATGCGGTCATCCCTTTCCGGCCGGCTGCTTTTGCTGCTGCCCTTTACATTTATTGAGCCCGCATCTATACCGTAGCTGGCACATATATGGGCAAATTCTTCAGAATTTACAAAATGAGAAAATACTTCTTCCCTTGAGTTTCCGCTGGCCAGGTACTGCATCCAGTTATTAAAGCCGCCGGGATCAGGTTCCCTGCCGAAGAAAGCTCTATACATAACTTCCAGGAATTGCTGGTGGCTGAGATTTCTGCTTTGCAGCTCCTGGCTGAATACAAACCCATAAGCAGCCTCTCCGCCACTTATATTTCCAGATATAAGATGGTTTACCCAGTTAGCCAGGCCTTCCGGGTCGGGGCCTCTGCCCAGGCAGGTTTCATACAGCCTGATTACAAAATTTTGCACATCGGTGGCCTGGTCTGCGCAGAGGGTGGAAGGTATCATGGTAGTTAAAAGAAACACAACTATAAAGGTGATGGTAAGAAGCCTTTTTTTAAGGTTAAGCATTTCCCCATCCTTTGAAATTGGTAATATTTATCTATTGTACTACTAAAACAGGGAATAGTTGAATAAAAATAAGGAAATTTTAAAACTGACATACAGCAGTCAGGCTGGCAGTGGTAAAATATTTGTTTAAATTAATTTTCACAGGGCCTGGGCTAAAATAAATGTTTGGCAGTCGGTATCCTTATAATCAAGGCGCCGGCTGCAAAGCATAAGGGAATGCCAGCCAGGGCTACGATCAAAAATTTATATCCAGGGTTAATTCCAATATTCTGCATGGATACCGATAACAGCACCAGTATTATAGGGTGGACTACAATAGTGGCATAAGCGCTCCTGGATAAGATAAGGCTAAAAGCATTACTTTTATTTAATTTTTGTTTAAACAGGTATAAAAGGCCTATGCTGATACCCAGCCCTACCAAGGCTTCCCACAGGCTGTAGGACAGGGACTGCCAGCTAAAACCGCCAAATACCGGGTTAGGGTTTAGATTAATAGCGGTACCTTTAATTACAATTGCCGGCCATAAATGCAGGGCAGCTAAGGCCAGGATGGACCATAGCAGTGACCGTGAAAAATTTAATTTGTCTAGCCACCTATAACGGTAGGCCAGTATACCCAGCACA
>JAQVDY010000019.1 GCA_028698215.1 Actinomycetota bacterium
TTACAGTCCTAATGGCTGTTTAGCTTTTTCCTGCTGTAAACAAACATGGCCATGGCCAGCACCAGGGTAGCCAATACAAACAAATAACCCAGCCATAAAGACCATTCCATACTGGCCTTAGACACAGTGCTAACCATATAGGGGGCCAGGGCATTACCCAAGGTACCTGAAATAAATAAAAGTGGAAGCAGTCCATTTACCGCCTGGGGATAGCTTTGGCTCCCTACGTATACCAACAGGGGGAAAATGGCAGAAAAGCCCAGGCCGGTGCCCACTGCAGAGGCAAATATGGCTGCCCTGGTATGGCTTAACAGCAAACCCACCATGGCTATACTGGCAGCTGCGGTAAGGGCCAGGACTATAATCAAAGGCTTTATCCTGTCTGTTAACTGGCTCAGGATAAGCCTTCCTATTATCAGCACTATCCAAAACACCGTTAGCAATAATCCTGAATTAAGGGGGTCTAAACCCCTGGCCTCCCTGAAGAAAGTGGGAGCCCAGGTAGACAGCACTGTTTCCGCTATCGCATAGAACATTATAGCCAGGCAAGCAGCGGCCAAAAACAGGTTCTTACCCCTGTGTTTAAGGGTCTGCCTTAAAGAAATTGGGCTGCGGCGGATATCATTACTATGATAAGCCCTGTTCCTGGTAACCACCTGGTATAGGATAAATATTAACAGGAACATGCCCATATAAACCAAATATATGGCCTTAAAACCGGCTCTGTTATCTACTACAGAAAGAGACAGTAAGGGAGAAAGTATGGCTCCTATGGGGAAGAAAACGGAGGCAATAGTTAGTATCTTGGCTTTGTTGCGGACAGGGCTGCTCAGTATATATTGATTGGCTATGATATTTATAATTCCCAAACCATAACCGGACAGGGCATACAGCAGGTAATATATGTACAGGTTGGAATTAAAATACATGATCCCTGCCAAGACTATCAATACTGCATATACCACAGAAACCAGGTTTATCCTGCTTATAAACCTGGCATAAAAATTAGAAGTCAATTGCCCTGCTATCAATCCTATCATAAAAAAGGTAAACACCAGGCTAAAATCTGCAGGAGTGGTGTTAAAGCTGTCAGCAATTTCAATAAGTATGGTACTGGGACCCAGCAGGAAAGCTGAAAACATAAGCAGGGTCAGATAATTTGGGAATTCAGCCAAATAAGGCATAAGCTTGGATTTAGTTGTACCTGAACTGTGTGTGGACAATCGCAGTTTCTACCGTTCTATATAATTTTACTGTATCATTTCCTATTTTTTAAGCTAGAGGATATGGCAGTTACCTGGTCCAGGATATCTCTTAAAATATCCTGCACACTGCTTTCCGGGACTTCTATAGGGCCGGCAGACTTGAGCTGGCCTAACACCAGGTTTTTGGTGGCATCCAAATCCTGGATACCCGGCAGCTTCAGTTCCGCCTTCTGCCCCTGCTGGCCTCCTGCGCCTGCAGTTTGCAGATGCACGGTACCTATGCCCAATCCTCTTTCCAGAACTCCCCGGGTGATATCGACATTGGTAATTTTAGCGTAGGGAACAGTTACCTGTTTTTTCCATACTACGCCCCATTTCATATAAGCGCCTTTGCTGTCTATACTATATTCAGCTTCCCGGTAAGCTGCAGGGATCCAGAAGGCTATGGCTATTATCACCAGTAACCATGCCCCCAGACATATTCCAAAAACAATCATATCCACCAATATCATTAGTGTCAGCAGGGCAGCAATACCTAAGACTGCCCATATAACCCATACTATATACCATAATGTTTTTAATTTTGGGCTGGGTTTGGTTAACATAATATTAATCCCCTTGATAGAATTGATAATTATTCTTACCCTTGTTCTTTACTTCATACATGGCCTTATCAGCCTTTTTTATCAAGTCACTGCTCTTTTGCCCGTCCTGCGGGAAGACAGCTATACCTAAACTGAGAGTTGCCTGAACCTTTTCTGATCCAGTATCTATAGGAACACTGAAAGCCTTAAGTATCTTTTGGGCCACTTTCTGAATACCCTTTTTCTGCCTGGCTTCATGCACCAGTACCAGAAATTCGTCTCCCCCTAACCTTCCTACCGTATCTTCAGCCCTTACCAGGCTTTTTAATTTTTGCCCTACACTGATTAGAAGCTGATCTCCTACCAAATGACCCCTGCTGTCATTTATCTGTTTAAAATCATCTATGTCTAAAAATATTACCCCCACCTGCCAATTATTTCGCTCTGCCTGCTTTAAAGCTACTTTCAACCTGTCCATAAACAGGGACCGGTTAGGCAGTCTGGTTAAGCTATCATAATAGGCCATATCCAGCAGCTTCTGTTCTGCTTTTAACCTCCTTTGTTTTTCCCGGGCAAATTTTACGGCAGCAGATATGTGCATGGCCAGGTTTTGCACCGAAGGAATCAGGTAATCTGCCAGATGGCAGGTATTAAGGGAGACGGCCCCGATGATATTTTGCTGCACATAAATAGGGGAAATAATGGGAAAATTATTTTCCAGACCCAAAACGTTGGTAAGGATCTTAGCCAGCGGCCAGGGAAAAAGCTCTTTCATTATATCCGCAGATGAAGTTTGTATGGTACGCCCTTCTCTTACCGCCTGGCTGTAAATGGAGCTCTTGCCTAGGTCAATATAGAAATTGGAAAGCTTGATGCCTGCAATTTTTTCCGCTTTATGGATATTTCTATCTTCGATGGAGGTTATCACCCTAAGCTTATCTTTTTGCGGGGTAAGCATCAGCAGCCCCACCAAATACTGGCCCTGGCTATTTTGTGAAAATTCAGAATTAATAAGCTGGTAGATTTCTTCCTCTGCTTCTAATCCTTGTATCCGGATAGAAATCTGTTCTAAAAACTGCATGTACCAAATCAGTTCTTCAAATTTTTCCTTATCTTGCATTGTCTAATCCACAAAATTATTGATATTAACCCTGGTACCGGTATCACTTAATATCCATCTAACACTAAGTCCCCTGGTCCTTAAATAATCAATTACCTCATCTTCTTTGCTGCTGCTGAAACTGGCAATGCCCCTTTCGTTTTCTTCAGACCATACCCGGTGTCCAAACAACCTGTTGATTTTTTCTTCAATAATATCCCAGTCTTCAGGACTTATATCCCTTAACAATAACGTTTTCCTCTCTACCTGGTCATATAAGCCCAGCAGCTGGGCAATGGTGTCCCTTACCAAGGTAGACCAGGCCCTCATGGGGCCTTGGGAATAGATATGGGAGGTTTTATCCTGGTCTTGGCCTATGGTGGCTTCCTGTATCAGGTTCAGCAATTTTACCATATTTTCCCTCTCTAACTCCCTCAGCTCATCCGAATCTTCAATATCCATTTTAA
Source organism: Actinomycetota bacterium (assembly GCA_028698215.1). Lineage (NCBI taxonomy): Bacteria > Bacillati > Actinomycetota > Actinomycetota bacterium. The sequence goes on from JAQVDY010000019.1 coordinate 3,356, forward strand.
GGGGAGGCCTGGCTATAAATTTCTTAAATAAATTTTGCTTCAGCTGGCCCAGGCTCACTACCCCCTGATCCGGCTGGCCGTAGTCACTGATATAGGGGGTAAACCGGTTTTGTTCATCTTCCAGTATGCTGTCATAAATATTGCTGGCAATCATATTGGTAGCCTCTGGCTTCTTCTTTCCCCTCTGGACCAAAAAGGATACAAAACCTGCCTCTGATTTTTCTCCAGATGTGCCCAAATACTGATGCCATTCTTCCGTAAACAAATCAGCCCATTTATTGATGAGCACCGAGCTGAAAAAAGGCATTTGGCGCAGCCGGTCATGGGCAATGAGATTGGTTTCCTTTAATACTCTTACTTCAGGATCCAGGTAAACCTTGCATTCAATATCGGTCCTCCCGGCCCATATCTGGGCAGCAGTCTTATGCTGGCCGTCAAAAAGCAGTATTCGGTTTTTCTTTAGCCTGCATACGGAAGGGGTTAGCTGGCTGTGCACCAAAAGGTGCTGGTAAAGTTCCCACAATCTTTTCATTTCCAGGGGCCGGGGCTGAAGCTCTATATCATTATGCAGGTATCTGGCAGGAAGAACAGCATAGAAATAGCGGTAACCGGTGGAAGGGCAAACCGACACCGGTATCTGGTACTTACAATCATCCAGGTCCAGTTCCAGCATCTCTTGGGAATCATTTATATTAACCTTGACCGCAAGCCCGGTATCCTTACCTATTTTTTGCTGGAGCACATCATCCAGCTTCCTGGGCTTATTGGTAGAAAAGAACTCTTCCATCTTTTTCCATCCCTCATATTCCAGTATTGACAGGTTCTTTAAGTCTTTCTTATGGCTTTTGCATACAACTGCAATATTATCCAGGCCATCAGATGCAAGGGCTAATGGCGGAGCGATATAATGGTAATCAAGCCCGGAGCTGCTTCCCCATTTTTTTCCACAAATCCTGCATTCTATTTTGCCGTCCTTGCTAAATTTCTTATTAATAAGTTGCTGCTGTTTTTTAGATAGTTTTAATTTTACTGCCATTTAGCCCCCCTTGTTTAACTAAATTCTATACCAATTGACCCCTTTTATCTATTCCTTTTGCATCTGGTTTCTGCCTCTCTCTTTGGCCTGGTACAGCAGCCTGTCAGAATTTCCCAATAAATCCTCATAGGTCATTTGGGGATGATATTGAGCTGCTCCTCCACTGATGGTAACCTGGAAATGATCTAAATTCCAGCCATAAGATTCCACTTCTTTTCTCAGCCGTTCCCCTATTAAATAAGCTTGCTCCACTTTTGTTTCCGGCATAATAATCAGGAACTCTTCTCCTCCGTACCTTCCCGCTATATCCGCCTTTCTTAAGCTTTCCTTAATTATACGGCCTATGGAGCTTAGCACCTGGTCGCCCCGCTGATGACCATAATGGTCATTTATATCTTTAAAATGATCTATATCCAGCATAATGACTGATAAATAGCCTCCATAACGATTGGACCTGTTTATTTCCCTTTTCAGCTCAGAAATTATATGGTTATGGTTATACAGGCCGGTAAGGCCGTCGGTAATAGAAAGTATCCTTAGCATTTTTTTATCTTCCAGCAGCTGCAGATTGGCTTTTTCCAGCTCCTTTCTGGCATCGCTTAATTGCTTGGTCCTATCCCTTACCTTTTTTTCTACCTGTTGATAGGCCTGCTTTAAGTCAATATTTTTCTTCGTGATTTCTTCTGATAAAACTTCTGCTCTCCTGGCTCCTTCAGAATACTGATTGGTAATAATGATGGAGACCATTACCAGAAAAACTACCCATCCTAATGAAAACAACTTATAGGATTCTATTATCCTGTAATCCACTAAGTAGTCATGGGCCACTGCTGCAGCCAGGCATAATGTACCGGCCAGCAAAAGCCAGGCCCTTCCCTTTTTAGCAGCAATGTTTTTTACCAGCACATGGATAATTAAAGCGGTAGCTGCCAGTATGCTCAGGCCGTATAAATACCAGATGGGATTGGAAGCACCAAAAGGAATAAAAATATTGGCCAGAGCAGCCAAAATTGAAAAAGAGCAAAAGAAATAAAGGATAAGCTTGGAAAAAGGCCTTCCAAATATTTGATAAATGGCCGCTATAATCGCCGGCAGTATTAGTATCAGCAAAGTTGTTTGTATTCTCTCTTCTGCCTGGAGGCTCAATCCTGGAAACAGAGCGCTAAAATAATGGTTTTCTTCAAACAAGGTCTGCATGAATACAAAAAAACTGGCAATGCTGAATAAAATATTGGAATAGTCTTTTTTCCTGAATGCAAAAAATACTAGATGATATATGCCCATAGCCAGCAATATCCCGCTAACAATCATAGCCAAAGCAAATCTGTTATGCTCGCCATGCTGCAGCTGATAAAGGCTCCCGATACTGATGCTATTGATTATTCCAGCCTGGTAATAGGAATAGCTGGAAACCTGGATTATTATTTCTGTTTCTTCCTGCAGGGGTTTAAAGGCATAGATATCTACCCCCAGTTTGGAAAAAGAATCTTGCTTGCTGGAAGCTACCCTGCCTTTGGATCCAACAACCTTTCCGTCTATAAAAAGGTTATAGGCAGTAGCAATCCCGCTTAATTTCAGGCCATAGGTTAAATCAGGGTCCAATACTGCTTTTAGCCTATAGGTAGCAAAACCTTCCAGCGGATAACCTAAATCATTCCAGCTGTGGGGCAGGGACACTATTTCTGCTTGATCCATATTGGCATCTATCTGGCCTGGGCCAAGTAACTGGCTCCAGTAAAATTCCCATCCGCCGTCCAGCTTGGCCATATTCTTTTCCAGCTTTATGTTTTTTAAATAGGTATAGCCTTCTTTTACTTCAATTTTAGCTGGTTTTAACGAGCAGGCGCCAAGGGAAACAATAAGAACCAACAGAACGGCAATTATTAATAAAACCTTTTTCATATTTAGAAAATATATAATCAAAAACTATATATATTGTACATTGTTTGGCTGAATTAGATAATAGGTATATATCATTAAACCACAATATTTCACTATCTAAAAACTATTTTTATAATTCTCGTTTTAATAACTCCTAAAAGCATAATAGAAATACAGCAATAAACTAATCCATTAAACGCTGCCCCCAGGTACAAGATATTTAATGACAGGCCACAAAAATACATCAGGCAGGAAGTATAGGTTAAAGATAATTTCATCTTAAGTTAGATGTCAGGCTTACTATTACCGGCTAAATCAATCAATAATACGGCCAAACCTGCAGAAGAGCCGGGGAATCAGCATTTTATTATAATAAGGGGGACAGCTCTTGAAGCAAGCCTAAAGGAAATACATAAGTTTAATACCATTTTCCTACTAACCTGGCCGGGATTATTTTTATTAAACTTCCAGGAGGCTTTTTTTCATCTGCTCTCTAAACATTTTCTGCCTCTGGGTAAGATCTAAAGCCTTGCTGATACACAGCATTCTTCCTGCTTATAGATCTTTCCTCTGGTGGGAAGGAAATAAGTTATTCCAGTTTTCCTTAAACCATTCAAGGGTCCTGTTTAATGCATCTTCCTTGGACACTATGGGCTTATAACCAAAATCTTGGGTAGCTTTATCATGTACATATGTATGATCAATACAGGTTTGTATAATAGAAAATGTATTAAATACAGATTTTGGATTTATTCTTTCATTTAACCATCCCAATGCATAGGCAAGCCGGTAAGGGATTGATTTAGTGGGAGGCCTTAATCCCAGGCCTTCCAAAAGCGGCTTCATAAAGTCAAACAGGTTTTCTGCAGGGTGATGGTCGGTAATAAAATAAATACCGCCGCAAACTGGTGAGCCTTGGTACAGGTTTTCAGCAGCAAGTATATGTGCATATGCTGCATTTTCTGAATATATATGGCTGAATCTGGCAGAGCCGTTGCCCAGTTTAAAATTATTGCCGCCAATAGCGGCTTTTATAATATTGGTAAGGTGGTATTTATCACCAGGCCCATACATGCCGGCCGGCCTTAAGGAACAGGTTAAAAGCTGGGAATTGTTTGCCTTAACCACCATCTGTTCTGCTATGATCTTAGTCCTGCAGTAATGATCTTTGGGAAGCTTATCAGGATATGGAAGTGATTCATCACCATTTACAATCGGTTTTCTTCCATCCACTACTACATCTATAGTACTGGAATAAACCAGTTTTTTAATGCCCAGCTCACGGCAAGCCTCTATTACATTGAGATTGCCCTGCACATTTACCTCTTCATATACCCTGGGCGGAGTGCTTGTATCCCAAACCGCAGCTGCGGTTTGAAAAACAATGTCTGCACCTTTGCAGGCTTTCCTTATGTCCCCAGGATTTCTAATATCGCCAATATATCCCTTAAAGCGCTTATCATGGAAAGGAAGTAAATCAAGTATGGTTACTTCTTTCCCCCGGCAGTAGAGTTGTTTGGCAATCTCGAAGCCGAGCATTCCTGAACCGCCAATAACTACACATTTCTTAAAACCATTTTTTGCAGCCACTTAATGCCCCCTGGTTAAAATAATACATTCCTAATTCCCTATTGATATTGCATTTTCTGGACATTGGTTTACACAATCCAGGCAAAGAGTGCATAAAGATGGCCATAGGGCAGTTACTCTCCATTTATCAGGGTCATATGGATCTTTCTGTTCCGCCCCTATGGTTTGGTGGAGCAGGAAAACTGCCGGTTTGCAAACCCGAAGGCATTTGCAGCAATCCCTGGGGTCAACCCCTATACCATCCCCGCATTTGCTGTAATCAATAGATATCTTAATTTTTTTCCCATACATAGTATTTGAACCAATAGTTTACTAATATTTTCCGCAGACTTCAGGGATTGAATCTCTTGGCATAAGGAAAAGAGCATCATTGGGGCAGAAATGCCTGCATACGCCGCAGCCATAGCATTTACTGATATCCAGCTTGACTTCTTTTTTAGAGCGGTCAAATTCCAGGGCGCCAAAAGGACACCTGGATACACACATCTGGCAATCCGAGCATCTCTCCCTGTCCAGCTGTATAACATATTCCGCTTTATAAATTGAAAAAATATCAAAATCAACCCGGGGACGGATACCCGCACATTCGGGATTGGCACAGGAACATAGGTTGTTGATATAGGGAAAAGGCCCAAACCATATAGTGCCTATATATCCTTTCATATTATTTTCCGTAAATCTTTCAATGGCTTCCTGCCTGGTTAGATGGAATTTATCCTTTTCGGGAATAAAACGAGGCAGTTTTTCCAGTATCTCTGACATAACTCCAAAATTTATACAGCAGGCTTCTTTTTCACCACGGGCCATATACCTGCACATGCAGTTTTTATTTATCATGGGCTCTGCGGCGCATTCCTCTAATATGGCAATTCCGTCTTCCAGGGGCACTACCTGTCCGATATGTCCTTCTGCCCTAAGGGGATTGGCAGGCGGTTTAGTGTTGTGAAGCATGTTCTGGGCAGCATGCTTTATGATCCTGCCAATTACCGGAATTCTCAGTTTGTATCCAAGGCCTACGCCATTGAAGCCATGGACCTTCCTTACTGAAATTTGCTCAAAGTTTACGTACTGCTCCATAAGATAATCACGCAGGTTATATTTTTCTACAATCTCATCAGAGTAATGCTTGGCATTAAGGTACCATTTTTTCCCAGCACCGTGTTTCATGCAGAGTTCACACATTTGGAAAGTCCTTTGTATTAAGATTTACTATTCAGCTTATATACTAATAGAAAAATAAAATATCAATACAGGAATATAATCAGTACTAAAATTTCAGTAATAATAATCTAATATTTTCATTAAATCAAGGATTCAAATGGACTTAAGCCCTTTAATATTTCCAGAAAGGATCCATCACAGCTGGGGTAAAGGCTTTAAACTGAGTGATTTTTTATAGATTTTATAATAAAATAGTATTATCAAGTTTATGTGGTTAAGCAATAAGCGTTAATATTAGATAGTACCAATAAAAAATCATTATGGAAAAAATAGCCATAGTCACGGATAGCACTGCTGACTTGCCTGAAGAGCTGTTAGATAGATACAATATAAGTGTTGCCCCCCTTTATATCCATTACAGCGGCCGGGAATACAAAGATAAAATCAATATAACCAATAACCAGATATATGGCTTGCTTGAAAAAGGGGTCGAAGTAAAAACTTCCGCCCCCAACCCCAAAGATTTCTTAGCTATATATTCAGACCTGGCAGAGAACCAAAAGGTGGATACCATACTATCCATACATATAAGCTCCAAACTATCTAATACCGTTGATTCTGCCCATATTGCCTCCAAAAGCTTTAAAACGACCAGAATCGAAGTTTTTGACTCCAAGTCAGTAACCATGGGATTGGGCCTGGTGGTACTGGCAGCAGCTAGAATGGCTGCTGAAGGCAAGGAGGCAGGAGCAATCAAAAAGAGCATAAACAATTTGATAGGCAAAAGCCTTTTTTTAGCTACAGTAGAAAATTTTGAATACCTGCTTAAGGGAGGGAGGGTTTCCGGATTAAAAAGGCTGCTTAACATGGCTTTAAAGGTAAGGCCGGTATTTGTTATGGACCAGGGAAAAGTTAAAGTATCCAAAGTATGCAGGACCAGGGGAAGCTCTCTGGAACAAATTGCCCAAAACTTAAAAACTGCATACGGGAACCGGGGCAGTATCACCTTATCTATCTTTTATGGCTCTGACCTGGATGCAGCCCATGATCTGAACCAGATATTAAAAAGGGAGGAATCCCTGCATATTGCAGAGACCATTTTTACTGAAATAACTCCGGTTATCGGAACTCATTCCGGCCCCACCATTGTAGGCCTGGCCGCAATCCCTGTTTTAGTTTAACCCTGTTATTTAAATCATTTTTGTCCTAACATTATAAATATTAAAAAAAATAAAGTTAATGACATGTTGGTAAATACCGTAACTGACAACGATAATAAACTGGTTCTAGCCATGGAAGCCATGGAGATAGATAGTTTTGGCCCCCAGGCTGCAGCCAACAGGTGGTGGCTGCCGGTAATAATAAAATATGGAAAAGTATTTACTGCTACAGACCACAAGGGGGACCTTTTAGGCATATGCCTGCTGCTAAGGGACTGGAATGATTGCGCTGCCGCTTTTATTCATTCTTTCCATATCCGTAAAGACTACCGGCATCAGGGACAGGGAAACCAATTCCTTAAGAAAGTGCTGCAGAAGTTAAAAAAAGAAGGAATAAAAACAGTAGGGCTTACTGTAAGCCCCCATAACCAGCCAGCCCAGAAACTATACCAAAAAAATGGTTTTAAATTTATCAAGCTAAGCCATGACCAATACGGTCCCGGCCAGGACCGCCATTTAATGGAATTAAAACTATAGCTGGACTTTTCTGGACATAGTAATAGAAGAAGAAAATCCCAACAAGGGAGACAGGCCAAAATATTTCCTGACCTTAACCGGCTTGAAACCCAAACCCTCATAAAGCTTTCTGGCCCTGGTATTGGTATTAATTACTTCCAACAGAACCTCCCCGTAACCGCATTGGCCGGCATAATCCAAAAAGGCTTCAAACAGGGCGGTGCCTATCCCCTGGCTTCTCTGGTCTTCTACTACGGCGAAGGCATCAATTAGAACTTGTCCCGGTTTAAGGCCCCGGTAGGCGGCTAACTGCCATATCACTGATACCAGGGCAGCTTTCCAAAAGCCAAATACCTGCTTTAAATTACGGTAATTAAAATCAGAATAAGCGTTACCTTTGCTTTCAAACCCTAAAAAGCCTACCAGCCTGGGGCCTTTAAGGGCATAGAAACCGTTATCCGTGTTTAAAGCTGAGGCCAGCAGTTTAATAGTTTTAGATTGGGGCTTGAGCATAATTCCTATTTTACTGCCAAACGCATCATAATAGGTTTGGGCCAGCTGTTTCCTGTAGCGGGCAGGAAGCCCCTTTACCAGGTTAACCTTGTCTTTCATTTAATACTCTTACCTGTCTCTTATTTTTAATATCATAGTTCCTGCCTTTCCAATATACCTTATTCCGGAAATGGTAGCCAATAGGAATTGTCCGGTACCTGCTGCAAACAATGGGTTTTTAGATTTTTTAATCAGCAAAAGGGGCAGCAGCTGGTTTATTTTCCTATTAACAACAGGCTGGCTGCCATAACTATCATACCTGCTATAAATCCCAGTACCGGCAGGTGCTCAAACCCGTATGACCTGGACACCGGCACCAGTTCATCTATCGATATAAATACCATTACCCCGGCAATGGCGGCCAGTACCATTCCCAGAACCTGCGCATTTAAAAAAGGCAGTAGAAAAGCAGCTGTAAACAAAGCACCGGCCGGCTCTGCTACGCCAGATAAAAATGACCATAAAAAAGCTTTCTTTTTACTTCCGGTGGCCTTATATATGGGAGCGGAAACAGCCAGGCCCTCCGGTATGTTATGTATGGCTATGGCCACCGCAATGGCTATCCCCAGCCTTACATCAACTAAAGCACTGTAAAAGGTAGCCATGCCTTCCGGAAAATTATGGATGGCAATACCTAAGGCTACAAAAATGCCGGTCTTCATCAGCTTTTGGTCAGCCTGCTTTGGTATACCGTCGTTCTGGCCGATATATTCATGAGGGATTAAAAAATCAATTAGAAACATAGCTCCAAAACCTACTACAAACAGCAGGTTTGATTTTAAAAATCCTATTTCCTCCACAGCTGAAGGCATAAGCTCCAAAAAGGAAATCCCTATCATCACCCCCGCCGTAAAGCCCAGTACGAAACTGAAAAACCTATCGCTTAGCTTTTTGGGTATTAAGCCCAATAAGCTGCCTATCACCGTAGAAAAACCGGCTACTGTGGTTAAAAGCAAAGCTTTGACTACATCGCTCATTACAATTATGGTATTTAGTAATAGTTATTATAAATAATAGATAAAATAGTGATAAAAGAAAAATAATTTTATATAATTTTAATATGGACACTATATTAATAATTAGAAATATAGCGTTAATAGCAATAAGCTATCTCCTGGGATCTATACCCTTTTGTTATCTCATAGCCAAAGTTAAGAAAAAAAACCTGACCCAAATAGGGGATAAAAATCCTGGGGGCTGGAACCTTACTTTCAATGTATCCAAGACATGGGGGATTCTGGGAGCGTTCTTTGACCTGGCCAAAGGGTTTTTCCCCTTTTTTTTCATACTAAGATATACAGGTTCCCTGCCTTTAGCCTTAGCAGCCGGCTGTGCTTCAATAGCCGGCCACAATTACTCTCCCTTCCTAAAATTTACGGGGGGCAAGGGAATGGCTGCCCTGCTGGGCCTGCTTTTAGCTATCAACCCCTGGTCAGTGCTGGCCTTCGGGGCAGGTATCCTGCTAGGGTTGATAATTATTAAAAATATGATATGGGGAGTTGCCAGCGGCATCAGCGCTGCTACTATTTTCTTTTTGCTCTACTATAGCTCCAGCATATATATTATCTTCTGGCTGCTTCTCTTTATAATCATCATCCCCAAATATGTAAACCGCTCCATACCATTTCCAGCCAATTTTAAATTCAGGAAAGAAAAGACTCTTAGGGATTTGTTTACCCCCAAGATAAGGTAGGTTATTTGGCATTCCTTATCAGCTTTAGGTCCTGCTCGTCAGTTACATCATAGGTTCTGTCTTTCCAGAACAGCCCTGCTCCAAACCGGCACTTATAGAAAGAGAGACAGGCAATAGACAACAGGTAGATTATGGACACCGGGTGCAGCAATATATCCACACCCTTGGTCTTAAACCTCACCGCATAAATTATTTTCATCAAGAATATGGTCAAAACCTGCATTATAAGTATATTGACCAGCTCCTGCGGCCATTCCAGCAGCACCGCCAGGGGTAAAAAGATAAAAGGCATTAAAAACAAAACCCCTATCATGATAAAAGCCAGGCTGAAATTATAAAAATTATAATCAAAGGCGGCAAACAGCACTTTGCTGTAACCTTTTTTTACCTGATCTAAATTTTTATACATCCTGCAGTAAACATCTTTGCTGCCGTCAAAAACCATAAACCTGTATCCCGCCCTTTTTACCAGTTTGCCTATATGAATATCTTCCAGTATTTCTTTTTTTATGGCTTTATGCCCCCCAATATGCTCATAGACATCTTTCCTGAACACCATATACTGGCCGATGGCAGTACAAAACAGGGGGCTTTTGGTGGTTTTTACCAGTATCAGGGGCAAAAAACATAGTATCATGAAATTTCCAAAGGGTACCATCATCCTTTCATGGATAGAGACCATAATCTGGTGGCAGAATACGGAAATTCCGCCATAATTTCCCCTTAAAAGATTAGCTACTGCCCGGGAAACAGAATGTTTAAAATGCAAAGTATCGGCATCAGTAAATACCAGTATACTGCCCTTTGCCGCCCGGGACAGCTGCCAGCAGGCATAGCTTTTCCCCAGCCAACCATGGGCCAGAGGTTTTCCCTTAAGCACTTTTAGCCTGCTGTCTTTTAAGGCTATGGCGCAGGCAATTTTATAGGTTCTATCACTGGAGTTATCATCCAAAACTATAACTTCAAAGCAAGGGTAATCCTGCTTAAGCAATGAGCTTAGGCACCTTTTGATATTGCTTTCCTCATTTCTGGCCGGCACCAGGACGGATACCAGGGGAGTTTCGGTGGTCAGGGAAAAACCATTATAGGCTGGTGTATCCCTCCTAAACAGAATTAAATTAACAATATAGTTAATCAGGATTAAGCAAAGAATCAGGAGCACGGCATATTGATAGAATATTAATAGTTCCATTTTTTGTTCATTTTAATTTATCCAAAGCCCTCTGTTTAAGCTGGTTATAGTCCAATATATACCGGTAATGGATGCCTTCCCCGATTTTTTCCCTGGCATCATATGCTTCCACCCTAAACTTCAGCTTGGGCCCTTCTGCCTCCAGCAACTCTGCACTGGCAGTAACATTCATTCCTCCAGGGGTAGCAGCAATATGTTTTACCTCCACTTTGGTCCCTACCGTAACCCAGCCCGGAGGCAGGTGGCGGTCCACTGCCAGGATAGCCGCCTTTTCCATCAAGGCGATCATAGCCGGGGTGGCAAATACATCTACCACTCCGCTGCCGTAAGCCATAGCAGTATTGCTGCTGTCTACCATAACCCTGGCCTGGGCAGTCAAACCAGGCTCTAAATTAAAATTCAACATAACCTAATTCTAATGTCTTTCTTAGCCTTAGTAAAGGGCATTATAGCAGCAGCTGTTTTAAACGGAGGGCATCCCTGAAAGCATGGCTCAGGGCATCATTGTTAAAATAAGCGTATGTTTCTATTCCTTGGCTGCTGTACTTTTTTATCATGGCAGCAAAATACAGTAAGCGCTCTTGGCTGTAGGCAGAATGGTATAATTTTTGCTCCCCGTGCAGCCTGATATAGAGGATATCCCCTGTTGCCTGTTCGTGGTAGGGAAAACAGGGGGCACTGGAAATAACCATACCGCACCCTTTTCGCTGAAGCCAGTGGTAAACTTCCGGCTCAAACCAGCTGTCATGCCTGAATTCAAATACAAATTTAAAACCCCGGGCCAAACCTAAAATAATTTTAAGCCGTTCAATATCCCGGCTAAAATTAGCGGGAAGCTGAAACAGTACGGGGCCCATTTTTTTCCCCAAGGTGCTGGCAGTATCCAGAAATGTGGCCAGGGCCTGTTGCGGCTGGTTTAGCTTTTTGAAATGGGTGATATAACGGGAAGCCTTTAAGGAAAAAACAAAGGATGGGAGGGTTTGTCCTGCCCATTTTTTTAAATTGGACTTGGACGGCAAACCATAGAAACTGCTGTTTATCTCCACCGTGTTAAATTGGCTGGAATAATAGGAAAGCCAGTCCCCTGGCTTTAAGTGCCGGGGATAAAACTGACCCTTCCAGCCGGGATAGCTATAACCTGAGGTACCTATATAAATTTTACCGGCAGGCAATTTTTATCCTTTTTGCTGTGGTTTAATTTAATTAAACATCAATACCCGGTTATTTTCAAACCGCTAATAAGCATACAGCTTACCGTAAGGGCGGTGGGAATAAGGGGCAAGTTTTAAGAATTGGCCGGCCGTTATATCCAGTTTAAGGCCAAAATAATGAGAATAATTAGCAATATGGTTATCTAGAAGCTCAAGGTCCGAGCATTGAAGATCCTGCCTTTTTACTTCCTTTCCCAGTTTGTAGTCAGGTATATCTTCCCTTATAAATATGCTCCCCCCGTGCATTCCAGTGCCAACATAGCTTCCCGCAGCCCCGGAGTGATAGAAAAAATAAGGGTTGCGGTTTACCCTTTCACTATCCAGTCCCAGCACTATTATGATGCCTCCCGCCATATACTCACCCAGAAAATTGCCGGCCCTGCCGCCAATAACAATAACCGGGACCTTGCCCTGGTAGGATTTCATATGTATGCCGCATCGGTACCCCACATTATGCTTGATATAGATTTCTCCGCCCCGCATGGAATACCCCAGTATATCTCCCGCATCTCCGTGGATTATTATCCTGCCTGAATTCATGGTATTTCCTATTCCGTCCTGGCCATTGGAAAATACCTCAATGGTAGGGCCATCCATAAACGCTCCCAGGTTATTTCCGGCTATTCCCTGCACTTTTATATTGGCAGCAGCCTGTATGCCGTCCCCTATATAGCGCTGCCCGCAGACATTGGTTAAAACTATATCTTCACCAAGTAAAGAAAAATCCTCCAACCTTTTTTTAACCCGGCTGTTAAGCTCCCTGCAGCTTAAATTTTTTGCATCAATGCTGTTATTCATACCTCTATTCCCTCCCCGGTTACCAGGTGTTTCTGGTAGTCTGCCGGAAGCTGGATCAAGCCAAAATCTTCCCTGATTATATTTTCCTTTACCTTGCTGATATCTATACTATTTTTAATCAAGCCTGCATATATGCCGGCCCTGTCTATCTTTCCCACCATGATGGCTCCCGCTACCCTGTCTTTTCTAATGATGATCTTCCGGTAATAGTCTTGGTCAGGCTTAAATTGGCTTAACACCTCCACTTCCGGACCTGGCCCAAGTCCGGTCAAACCCATGGATATGGAAGATACCCCTAGAATTTCTACTGAATTCATAAAGAAACCCCCCTCATAATTGCTAATCTGGCCTGCCATATTTAACCCCGCGGTTTTCCCCTGAAGCGCAGCCAGGGGCCATATGGCAATGTTCCTTTTTTCCCCGTTAAGCATATCTAAAGCTTCTACTATGTCTCCCGCAGCAAAAATACCGGGAACCGTGGTTTCCATTTGTTCATTTACCTGTATCCCTTTACCCAACTTAACAGGGCTGCCCTCCAGCCAGGAGGTATTAGGCCTAACCCCTACTGCCACTATAAGCAGCCGGCAGTCCAGGACAGTGGTGTCTGCCAGCTGGACTTTCTTTACTAAATTACCCTCTGCAAATAACTTATTTATAGTGTTTTTGGTATATATCTGGCTGTCCTGCTGCCTGATTTTATTTTCAATTATAGATGAAGCTTCCTGGTCAAAAGTAGCAGATAAAATCCTGTCTGATAATTCTACCAGGTCAATGGATAAGCCTAACTTTAGCAGGGCTTCCGAAGCTTTTAAGCCGATCAGGCCTCCCCCTAGGATGATTGCCCTTTTCACCCGGTGGGCATAAATATATTCCTTTATGCGGCGGGCGTCTTCCAGGGTGCACAGGGTAAACATATTAGCCAGGCTGCCGTTTACTGCTGTTTTTTTAGGCCTGCCTGCTATTTTTATTTGAGGCACAATTGGTCTGCCCCCGGCAGCTATCAAGGCCTTATGAAAGTAGAATTTCTCCCCGGAAGCAGCCACTGCTGCCTTTTTATCCGTATCCAGGCCAACAATTTTGGTATTCCCCTTTAAATCAAAACTGTTACTCCTGTATATATCCTGGTCCCGGTAATAAACCTTCTCCAAGGGAATACTATCCGATAAATAATAGGTTATGAGTGGCTTGGAATAGTTAATGCTGCTTTCCTCGGTCAGTATTAAAACCTTTCCTCTAACATCATGCTTCCTAATGGCTTCCGCAGCATTAATACCGGCAGCAGAGTTCCCTATTATCAAATAATCTATTCTTTCCATTTTACTACTCCTCCCTTTCTATAAATTTAAGGGCTTCATTGGGGCAGCCGCTGACACATACCGGTACATCCTCATCTTCACATAAGTCACACTTGGAAGCTATCTTCCTGGTGCCTGTATCTTTGCTTATCACCCCATAGGGGCAAACCATAATACAGCTCCAGCAGCCTACGCATTTATCCTGGTTACAGGTGACCACACCTGTGTTTTCGTTTTTTACCATGGCCCCCGAGATACAGGCATCCACACAAGGAGCATCCACACAGTGCCTGCATTGAATGGCAAAAGAATTATGGCCTATTTCCTCTACCAGGACCCGGGGAACAAGCTCCCCCTGTTCCGATTTGAAAGCCTGGATTATTTTTTTGCTCCGCGAATGTTTTACCTGGCAATATATTTCACATAACCGGCAGCCTATGCAATATTCTTCCTGAATATATATTTTTTTCATAACTACCAAGCCTCTCCTGCATGCTTAATTCCCAATATGGACAACTCCCTATCACTTAAACCAATTCCCCTTAAATGCTCCCGGTTGCCCCTTAAGCTTTCAATGGCATTAATGCCTGCCCCTCCCAGCATTTCCTTTATTTCCAAAGACCAGGCTCTCAGCAAATTAACCAGCCTGCGGGTACCGATCTGCGGGTTTAACCTCTTAGTCAAATAAGGGTCCTGGGTGGCAATACCCCAGTTACATTTTCCGGTATAACATTTCTGGCAGAGATGGCATCCCATGGCCACCAGGGCACTGGTCCCTATATATACGGCATCTGCCCCCAGGGCTATGGCTTTAATGATATCCGCACTGGATCTAATGCTGCCTGCCGCTATAATTGACGCCCTGTGCCTGATGCCTTCTTCCCTTAGCCGGGTATCCACAGAGGCCAAAGCCAGCTCGATAGGTATACCGATATTGTCCCTAATTGCCAATGGGGCTGCCCCCGTGCCTCCCCTGAGGCCGTCTATGGTTACGAAATCTGCCCCTGCCCTTACTATACCGCTGGCAATAGGGGCTACGTTGTGTACTGCTGATACTTTTACCCCGATAGGTTTCTGGTAATCAGTAGCTTCCCTTAAGGTACATATTAGCTGTGCCAGGTCCTCTATGGAATAAATATCATGGTGGGGCGCTGGAGATATGGCATCAGTACCCTGGGGTATCATCCTGGTAATGGACACCTCTTCGGTTACCTTTTCTCCCGGCAGGTGGCCACCTATACCGGGCTTTGCCCCCTGCCCAATCTTTATCTCTACTGCAGCAGCCTTCTTCAAATAACTAATATCCACTCCAAACCTTCCGGAGGCAACCTGCACAATAGTATTCTGGGCATATTGTTCCAGATCCCGGTGAAGGCCTCCTTCCCCGGTATTGTAGAAAGTTTTAAACTGGCTGGCAGCCTGGGCCAAACTCCTGCAGGCATTAAAACTTATGGAGCCAAAAGACATGGCAGAAAACATTATGGGAGTGGAAAGCTCCAGCTGGGGTAAAATCCTTGCCTTTACCTTTAGCTTGCCTTTAATATAGCTGTCCCCGCCTGGCTTTAGGTTAAGATGGCTGGCCTTTGACCCGATAAAGGTTTTTATTTCCATAGGTTCCCTTAAAGGATCAATAGAGGGGTTGGTAACCTGGGCAGCATTAAACAATATGTGGTCCCAGTAAACAGGATAGGGCTTATCCGACCCCATTCCGGTAAGTATTACTCCCCCTGTATCTGCCTGCTTGTATATGTTTTTTAAATAAGAAGCCGGCCAGTTGGCATTCTCCTTAAATTCAGATTCAGACTTCTTGACCTTGATAGCCCCGGTAGGGCATAAGCTTTCACAACGGTGGCAGCCTACGCATTGGCTGTTCTGGCTATACAATATATCCTGCTCGCTGTCATACTCATGCACATCATTGGAGCACTGCCGGAGGCAAACCTGGCAGGATATGCATTTTCCCATATCCCGTTCAATCTCAAAATCAGCATGATTTAATTTTAAAGCCATTGTCCTATACACCTGCCTTACTGGCTAAGCTGGTAATACTGCCTGATTTAACCATGCCTATCACTGGCTCTCCGCCCTCCGGATGCCAAACTACATCAGGGTCAGGGCACACTTTCCTGATAGCCGCCTCTTCGCTGGAAACATAAAGACAGTCGCCATAGCGTGCCGCCACCATGGGCCTTAGCTTAATACGGTCATTTAGGGCATAAAGCAAATTATGGTTGCCCACAATTATATTAAAGGGACCATTCAGCAGGCATCCACCATACAATATCCTGAGAGCCTGGGCCAATTGACCCCACTCTGGGGGCATTCGTTCCATTTCTTCCCATAAAGGGGCAGAAAGGATTAAGTGTATCAGGCCAATATCGATATTTTCTTTTCGGGCCAATAAGTCAAAAAGATAGGCAATAACTTCGGTATCCGTAGACAGGCTGCATTTGTAGCCAAAATCGCTAACAAACCTTTTATTGCTGCCATAAGAAGATATTTCCCCGTTATGCACCACTGACCAGTTAAGCAAGCCAAAGGGATGGGCTCCCCCCCACCAGCCTACGCTATTGGTAGGAAACCTGCCATGAGAGGTCCACAAATAACCCTGGTAATCTTCGATCTTAAAATAATGGCCAATATCTTCCGGGTATCCCACTCCCTTAAATATGCCCATATTCTTTCCGCTGGACATTACATAAGCACCGGTTACACTGCTGTTGATACCCATTACCATATCAACTATAAAATCTTCTTCCCGGACCAAATACTCATTATTGGCCTGGGCAAAGTATCTAAACATTAACGGAGGATTTTCCACCCTGGCCCTGGAGTTGGTAGGAATCTCTTCTGACAGAAGTATCTTAAAGTTCTTGTCTAGTATTTCCTCAACCTGGTATCTGGCTTCTGTATCTTCATACATGAGGTGAAAAGCCCAATCTTTAGAAAAATCAGGATAAATCCCATAAGCAGCAAAACCTCCTCCTAAACCATTGGAGCGGTCATGCATCATAGCTATTCCTTCCAGTACCTGATTTCCGCTAAACCTCTTTCCACTTTCATTTATTATGCCGAATACGGCACAGCCTGAGGAAATCCTGTATCTAACCGAGTATTCCTTTTTGGTCATTCTTTCTGTGTATTTCATCTTTTCTCCATAAAAAAAGCCTTCTTAAAACATCTCTGTTTTAAGAAGGCAACTTTACCTTCAAAACTTTTTGCACTTCATTATGCAAAAAGTAAAATATTTAATTTATGAGCAAATAATAGCAGGTTTGGCTAATTTGTCAATTTAAAAATGTTAAGCGGCCTATCAATAAAGCTTCT
This sequence comes from Actinomycetota bacterium, assembly GCA_028698215.1. NCBI lineage: Bacteria > Bacillati > Actinomycetota > Actinomycetota bacterium. The sequence continues at coordinate 20,768 of JAQVDY010000019.1, forward strand.
TCATATCTTCCAGGCTTAAAGGCCCATAATCACCGGCATGGCCTGAGGTGCCAAAATCAATCATCTTGGATTTTACCACTTCGTATACTGCCTGCCTGGCTGCACCAAAATAATCCCTGGGATCAAAAACAGCAGGGTTTTCAGTTAGAACTTTTCTAACTGCCCCGGTCATGGCCAGCCTTCCATCGGTATCTACATTTATTTTCCTTACGCCCCTCTTTATGGCTTCCTGTATGGAACTTATAGGCACTCCCATGGTGGACTCAAGTTTTCCCCCATAGCTGTTTATAATGTCTATTAGGTCCTGAGGCACCGAAGAGGAGCCATGCATTACCAGCGGAAAATAGGGGAGTTGGTTTGAAATAGCCGATATTATATCCATAGCCAATTCCGGTTTGGCCTTAAACTTATAGGCTCCGTGGCTGGTCCCAATAGCTAAAGCCAGGGCATCCACTCCACTCTGCTCTATGAATTTAATAGCCTCGCCAGGGTCAGTTAATTTGACCTTGCCTGAACCTACCCCGTCTTCAATGCCCCCCAGCGTACCCAATTCTCCTTCTACCGTAACCCCGAACTTATGGGCATATTCAACCACAGATGCAGTTACCTTTAGATTTTCTTCAAAAGTGGTAGGGGTCTTGGAATCTTCTTTTAGCGAACCGTCTATCATTACCGAAGTAAAACCCAGCCCAATGGCTTGCTTGCAGGTTTCCAGGCTATTGCCATGGTCCAAATGCAATGCAAGGGGAATATCGGGATTTTCTTCCTGGGCAGCCTGGGCCATATGCTTGATATATACCATATTGGTATATTTTAGGGCTCCCCTGGAAGCTTGAATTATAACTGGGGATCCCGTCTCGGAAGCAGCCCTCATAATGCCCTGGATCTGCTCCATATTATTAACATTAAAAGCACCTACCCCGTAGCCGCCTTTAGCTGCTTCATCCAGTATCTGTTTCATTGGTACCAATGCCAATTTTGCCTCCCTTTATTCCTTTTGCATTTCATGGGACATTACTATGGCCTCTGCCACATCCCTTAAGGACTTTCTTCTGTCCATCGCAAATTTTTGTATTTTTTTAAATGCCTTATTTTCAGTAAGATTGAAATCTTCCATTAATATGCCCTTGGCCCTCTCCAGAACCTTGCGGGTTTCCAATTCCTCTTTTATAACCTTAGTTTCTACTACCAGCTTGTAATTTTCTATAACAATAGCTGCCTGATCGGCTACTGCCTGCAGTATACTTACTTCATAATCACTGAACTGGTGAGGAGAAGATGTATATAGGTTTAGTACCCCAATTACTTTTCCCTTTACATGCAGGGGCACACACAGCAGCGAAGCCAGGCCTTCCTTTTTAGCAATTTCCTTGTATATATAGGTATCTTCTTCCAATATGTTTTTTACTATCCTGTACCTATTTTCCAGGGCCACCTGCCCGGCAATACCTTCCCCCAGTTTAATGGGGTTCTTGTTAATATATTCCTTGCTGATACTTTGGGTAGCTTTTATGGTAAGCTCCTTTTTCTTGGGGTCTAACAGCATGATAGAACAAATCTTTGATTTCATGGTTTCAGCAGTAACCGTAACTATCAGTTTTAGGATATCTTCCAGGTACAGGTCAGAAGTTATCGCTTCCCCTATCTTGGATAAGGCATCTATTATTTCTTTTGGGCTTTCGATATATTTATCATCCATAACATTACAGAAAAATTATTTATAAAATTATATTACATATAGTACCAGATTCATACCAATAGTTAAGGGGCAAACCAAAAATCTTAGCCTTTACAAAATATTTCAAAATATATAGAATGCATTATTGCGGTGGCGCATTCGTCTAGTGGCCTAGGACATAGCCCTCTCACGGCTAAAACAGGGGTTCGAGTCCCCTATGCGCTACCATTCAATCTCTAACTCCAAACAATTCTTGTTGAGGATTATCTTTATCTATCAGATTTTTTATTTCGTTGATCAGTTTTTCTGCAACTTCAATTGAACTAATTGCTTCCTTGTTGGTTATATGATTTTTTGAATCATAGATAAAGTCATGCCGCCTCCGCCTCATCCTGTTAAATTTACCGGTAATATCTTGGTATTGATCGCCTAGTATCATTCTTGTGAATTCCACTATTGTCTTATGTGAATTCTTTACAGTTGGCAAATATCCTTTTGAAAACATCAAAGCTCTACCTGCTCTTATCATAGCATGATAAGAAATGGTATAGGACCAGGTCAAATCTATACTTAGGTTTGCTTTAGATGTCTTCAGATCTTGTAATGACCTGAGAATTTGTTGGCTGATTTGTTTGAAGTCGGGTTTCTGTTTCTTAATAAGATTATTTTGAATAAATTTTCTGTAAGTCACTCTTATCTCCAATAAGCATTATCTTTTTATCTTTTAGTATTCTTAAAATAAAAGGCTCTTTTTCTTCGACTTCCTTTTTTAAATCACTTAACTTATATAGCTTGTAATTAATCTCTCGTTTTAGTTTTTCTTCAAGACTATCAAGTTTTTTAATAAGATTGCCCTCATCAGGGTCACCAATTAATAATAAGTCTACATCTGATAGAGCATTCTCCCTGGATTTAGCATAAGATCCATAAATGAAAGCTATTCTAATATCTCCTATTTCCTGGAGAATTCTCCTAATACTCCCCAGCAACCCCACAGTTTTAAAGATAATTTTTCTCAGCTCATCGTATAAAGGATAATCCTTATTAACTTTAATTAAACGCAAATTACCCTTGTATACATCTGTAAGTATTCCCTCGGAAATAAGATTATTTAAAGTTCTTTGGAATGTACCCGGTTTTTTATTTAGTATCCGCCCTACCTCTTGAATATAAAAAGATCTCTCCGGGTTGGTAAAAAACAAACCTAACAAATCAGCTTTATTTTTTGATATTATATTCATATTGCATATAATTATATGCATTTTGAATATAATGGTCAAGGTTTTGATTAATCTATATACACCACTATGTTTTGTTGCTCTGGCTCTCTTATCTTGCTCTGCTTGCAAGAATCCTGACACCAAAAAAACAAACAGTTGGACCTTAACTTGAGAATGGGCTAATATAAATTAATTTTTAACTTTCTCATTGCCATTAATTCAATAACAATTTGGTTCCAACTAAGATGTATATGCGCTACCAGTCCCTATTTAAAGGACTTTTCAAAACTCCAGAAATCCCTGGGAGATAATACTGGTATACCATTATACTTTTTCAATACAAGTAGATCTTTATCTCCAGTAATTATGCAATCTACCTCACTTTTACAGGCAGCTGCTAAAATATTATCATCATCTTCATCTCTACATATTTTTTCTCCAAGTTTACCGTAACCGGAAATAATTGAAAAATTTATATTGAGAAACCCAGTTACAATTTTTATCTCTTCTTTTGAATAACCGAATTTGGGTAAATTCTTCTCAAGTTCAGCTATTACAAAATCAGAAGTGTAATTTCTATGGTTAGCTAAGCAGTAACTGAAAAGCTCCGCAGCATATCCGTGAGTTATAAATGCCGAAATAATAACATTGGTATCAAAAAAAATTCTCATGACACAGTTTTATAGACATCCTCTTCATCAAATATTCCTGCAGCTTCAGCTTTGGGTAGCATATTCTTTCTTATTTTTTGAAACTCAACAACTGCAAAATATTGCCTTAGGGCTTCTTTTACAATATCGCTCCTGTTAGCTCTTTCCTCTTTTGCCATAGAGTCTAACTTTTTCTTTATATCCTTAGATAGGCTTATTGTAACTGATTCTCTCATCAAATCTCCTTCCATAATTTATGTGTGTTACATTATAGCACACTAATTAAGATTAAATAAACATCTATTTGAAGATAGATTTTTCTAAATTTTTTATTTCCATTATAATCTGGTTCGAAATTTTGTAACTTGGGGCTACCAGTTTCTTCGCTGCTATTACAATAACTCGAGAAGATTATCCTTTAAAAACTTGCTAATAATTTTTTTCTGTTTCTTTGTTAATACATTAAACAGGTCTTTTAATTTTTGGAATTCTGAATCTGATGATTTTATATTTTCCAATAAATTTTCTATGCTCAGATAATCCTTCTCAGCCTTATTTTTCCTCTTACTGTTAATTATAATTTTTTGAAATAAGTATGCCTGAGGAGTAGGTACAATTACTTTTATATCTCCAACTTCAATAACATCTATATTGTCAATCAGTATATTGGTATTCCTTAATCCTTCTGCTTTAATTCCAAAGGATGTAACCTCATATGGTTCAGATTGCCCTCTTTCCATTTATCTAACCAAAAATTCCAATTCTAAATCTTTTCCCTTGTAAAATTTATATACGCCACTTATATAATCAATTGAAGTTTCAAATCCCTCTTTCTCTAATACATCTACTATATTAATTCCCTCTCTGGGTTTATTAATATTTCTTATTAAAAAATCAATGTCTCTTATCTTTAAATTAGCTTCAAATTCTTTTAAATAACCCGATTTTTCGTAAATATATTCAGCCCAGCTGCCAATTAAAACAACATGTTCAAGAATCTTATTATTTTCTAATATTCTAATTGTTTCCCAAAATATTTTCTTTATATCACTCATCTGTGACTGCCTAGGACTTTAAGATCTTTTTCTATTTCTCGTAACAATTTTATATATTTCTTACGTTTCTTTATTTTTAATTCCAATTCTTTCAGATCATCATCTTTATTTTTTAAATAATCTGTTTTAACTTTATTACCTTCTCGATAAACCAGATATGGGTATTTCTTATTTCCCCTATTTTTAAATACAATATTTCCCTTTGGTAATTCAAGAACTTTATCCATATAATATTTTTTCATTTTTAATAATCGCTCTTTTTCTTCTTTAAACATTTCTTCTAAAATTGCCATTAAGCTAACCTTCTCAATTTTGTTTGATATTGCCCTACATATTTAAATATCTTATTAATTGTAGGGCAATATTTATAACTTTTTAATTTGCCCTACGGCTTCCTATATTATACTATTTTGTAGGGCAATATTAAATAAATTTATAATTCTAATTTTTATCTTAAAAATAAATTTTTTACTTTTTGCAGATAACATATTATTTGGTTCTTAATTGTAATACTTGAGACTGCTAATTTAATGGTTAAATTAAAACTATTTTCTATTAAAATCTTATGGCTTTAATGATTTATTTTCTTAGGATATATTCCTTTTAGAAAGCCAATAAATTTCAGCAGGGAAAATGCATGAAAATTATAAGCCTATCTAAGGAATTTTACGCTTTTTACTTTCATTTATCGGGGCTAATTCACCAACCCAGAGTTCCATATCAGAGATAGTTGCAGGTGATTTAATATTTCCGGCAGGATATAGGAAATTTTAAATTTAAATTTTTATAATTAAAACCTTAACTGGGAGATAAAAAATGAATACTTTCTAACAATTTCCATAATTGCATTTATTATAGCGGTTATATCAGGAATTTTTGGTTTTAGAAGAGCATAAGGAATAATATATTTAATTGCAAAAATTGCTTTTTTTATTTTTGTAGTACTTTTTATAATAATGCTTATTTTCTGGCTTCTTAATGCTTGTACTGCTGGCTTTTAATTAATAGTGGTCATGCTTACATGAAAAAATTTTAGTCTCCTAAAAGATTAACCTGGTGGATAGCATTTATTTTGGCTTTACCGGGAATTATAACTGAATTAGGTATAAGAATTCCGGTAATTTCATCTCATTCATTTATTATGGTTCCTATTTCAACAGTACTGCTAATAATAGCCACCAAGATAAAAGCTCCATAATGCTTGAAATGAATAATTTCAAAATTTAAGCTTAAAAATATTGTTTACTACCCATATCGTTCCTGCCAACTGACCCCGGCAGGAAATCAGTTACCCGAAATCCTGAACAGGTATTTTATTTCACTGGCCATGATGGAAAGCTCTTAACTATTGATTTACCGGGATAGAGCCTGGGTGTAACTGGGTTAGGGCTTACCTGCCAGAAAAAAGAAATGGTTGTAATAAATTCAGTTATAAATCAGTAGCTTTCTATGCTTAATTTCTGTTTTTCTTACATATTTTTAGCTATGGCGGGATAAATGGGCAAAAATTAAAAACCATAATCAAGTAGCAGCAGCTTAACTTTTATTATATAATACACAAAATATAAATTAAGGTTCGAAAACTTGAAAAAAAGGAGTTTTGCTTATGAAGAAAGGTATTATTATAACTGTTGTAATTTCTTTATTCTGTGTATTCTTACTGATTACTTCCTGCACACCTAAGGCCGAAGCCCAGGCAGGCACCCTGCCCACCATAAAGGAAGGCATATTAACTGTAGGAAGCGATTGTACCTGGCCGCCTATGGAATTTATCCAGGGAGATAAAATAGTGGGCTTTGACTATGATCTGGCCCAGGAAATAGCGGACAGGCTTGGCCTGGAATTAGATTACCAGAATACGGCATGGGATGGCTTATTCCCGGCTCTAATAGTAAACAAATTTGATATGGCCATATCATCGATTACCATTACCGAAGACAGGCAAAAAGAGATGGATTTTTCCATCCCCTATTTTAATACAGACCAGACTGTAGCCGTAAAAGCAGGCTCTGATATTGATTCTGAAGAACAATTGAACGGTAAGACCGCAGGTGCCCAAATAGGCACTACCGGTGAAATTGTAGCCAGAGAGATAGAAGGGCTCGATGTACAAACCTACGATGATATCTTAATGGTTTTTGAAGACTTGAAAGCAGGAAGAATAGATGCAGCTGTTTGTGATTCTTATCTGGGATATTACTTTGCTAACGGTGATGAAGATTTTGAAATTGCCATGGTACTTAAGACTGACGAGCAGCTGGGTATCGCGTTTGCCAAAGACAACCAGCAATTGGTAGATGCTGTAAACGGTGCATTAAAGAGTATTATGGATGATGGGACCTATGACACCATACATGAAAGATGGTTTGGCGATACCTAATAAATAATAGATAAGGTCGTATGCAGGGTTTAGCAGACTTAATTGAAAAATATTTTTCTATTAGCATAATACGGGAAGTGCTCCCTTTCTTATTGAAAGGAGCACTTCTTACTATTATCTTTTCAGCATCTTCAGAGGTTATAGGGATAATAATTGGCCTTTTTACCTCCATTATTCGTGTGTCTAAAGTAAAATTTTTCAGCCAGCTGGTAATGGTATATATAGACCTGCTAAGAGGTACTCCGCTGCTGATGCAGATCATCTTTGTTTATTATGCCCTTCCCTATCTGGGCATAAACCTTCCGGCACCTGTAGCTGGTATAGTAGCCTTATCTATAAACAGCGGGGCTTATGTTTCAGAAATATTCAGGTCCGGCATAGAGTCCATAGAAAAAGGCCAGATGGAAGCAGCCAGGTCACTGGGCATGTCTTATGGGCAGGCTATGAGATACGTTATAATACCACAGGCAGTAAAAAGGGTTCTTCCTCCCCTTACCAATGAATTTGTAGCCCTTATAAAGGATTCTTCCCTTTTATCGGTAATTGCCATATCTGAACTGCTTAGAACCTCAAGGGAAATGATGACCTGGAAGCTAAACCCTTCCTCCCTTACCGCTGCTGCTATTCTTTATTTAATTATAACTGTTCCCCTAACCAGGCTGGTTGGCAATATGGAAAACAGGATAAAAAGGGTAGATAGTTAAATATGATACAGATTACCCATTATAAATTATTAAAGAGGTTGATTTGATAAAAATAGTAGACCTTCATAAAAAATTTAAACAGCTTCATGTCCTAAAAGGGGTTAACCTGGAAGTAAAAAAGGGTGAAGTCCTGGCAATAATTGGTCCCAGCGGTTCTGGTAAAAGTACTTTATTAAGATGTGTAAACCTTTTAGAAGAGCCCACCTCCGGCCATATTTATCTTGATGGGCAGGATATAACTTCCAAAAAAACAGATAAGAACAAGGTTAGGCAAAAAATAGGTATGGTTTTTCAGAGCTTTAATCTTTTTCCCCATATGAGCTCCCTGGATAATGTTACTATAGCCCTTAAAAAAGTTTTAAAAATGAAATCTAGAGAGGCGGAAGAGATCGGTATTAATATGCTTAAAAAAGTAGGTCTATCCGATAAGATAAAAGCATTCCCTAACCAGCTTTCAGGAGGCCAGAAGCAAAGGGTAGCCATTGCCAGGGCGCTGGCCATGAACCCGGAAGCCATGCTTTTTGATGAAGTTACTTCCGCTTTGGATCCCGAGCTGGTAAAGGAAGTGCTGGATGTAATGAAAGACCTCATTAAAAGCGGGATGACCATGATGGTAGTAACCCATGAGATGGGTTTTGCTAAAGAAGTTGGCTCCCATCTTGTGTTTATGGATGAAGGCATAATAGTAGAAGAAGGGCTTGCTGCTGATGTCTTTGCCAAACCCCAGCATCAAAGAACCATTGACTTTCTGGAAGCAGTCCTGCACTAGATCGTTAACCTGCAATAATGGCAAAGCATAGCATTTATTCCCTACTGGATAATTCAGCGTTATAGCCTGAATACTCTATCAATAAGATACCCTGTCTAAACTCTGGACTATGCATACCCAGGTCTGGCCCCGGTTAAATTGAACCGGATTGCCGTCACTGCCATGGAATTGGAAAGGACTATATATATCACTTCTGCCCCAGGTACCCTCCATTA
>JAQVDY010000020.1 GCA_028698215.1 Actinomycetota bacterium
CATTTATTATAATTCCGGCACCTGTTACAAATCTATTTATCTTTATCTTTTACCGCTGCCGGGAATAACAGGAACCTAAAAAAATTTTACCCAGATTACAAAATTTGGGCAGGGAAGGATACTAGTATGCCTTTGAATTATTTGCCTCTGATAATAATGGTCCTGGGCCTGGCAGTGATGGCTGTAATCATAGTGACCAAGAAAAGGGAAGGTAGCTCTTCCAGGGAAGAGTTCTTTAAATCAAGCGGTTGGAAATACCAGAAAGGAAGTACGGCCCATCTTTGGGGGGATGATATGGAAAAAAGCAGTTTAAACTTTAAGTTGGGCGGTAAGGAAAAGGGAATAGACTGGACCTTGTGCTCCTATCTTTATATGGAGATTGAGTTTAAAAGGAACCAGCCTTATTCAATTTTTTCTGCGGTCATTCCTGATGCACCAAAAGGCTCTTGCCTTCTTATGCCGTATGGGGGACCCGCAGGGAATAAATCGGAAACCGGGGGCATTTTAGGAAATATCCCCTTAACAGTTATGGCTAATATTTGGAATATTAAGCGGGAGCAATTGTTATATTTTAAGCCTTTTGAATGTTCTAATCCAAAACTTAGGGGAGCTTTTGTTGCCTATGCAACTTCTGCTGATATTTTTAACCAGGTTATCACTGCTGAAAATGAATATGATCTTGTCTCTTATACCGGTGGTTTAAAAAATTTTGCCCAGCTGCCGCTGTTTTCATATGATTTTGGAAAGCTGGATATAAAAGTTACTTATACCCTGGAAAAGACGGAAGACATTAAAAATTTCATAGATTTAGGGGTAAAATTTGCCGCCGGTATTTCCCGCTAACAGGAGTAATTGGGCTTGGCCATAATAAAAGGGAACTTAAAAGTTCCCTTTTATTATTATTTTATAAATAAATTTAGGTGGCCTAAACTATTGCATAATAGGTACCTTGAATTCACCGGACATTTTAGTCCATTTTTCCTCTATATTAAATTTTCCGCAAACTTCTGTATCAGTAACAGAAGTTATTTCAAATTCCCCAATGGTAGTATCAGCAGTGGATACAGAAAGGGTGGTTCCCCCGGTAAGCCTGATGGAGGCAGAGGCATAATTATCTACCCATTCCTTTACATTGTAAGAACCAAGGCTGACTGGTACCGGATCACCTTCACCTACTACATTTACAGTGAACTGTAATACTGCCTGGCCGTCAGAGAGGGCAACATCCTTAAGGTTCTCTGAAGTCTCAAAATTAGCAATGTAGATAAACAGGCCCGTATTATTAGTAGAGTTAGAGATGGTGGCGGCCTGGGTACCGATAAGGTCCCAACTGATGGGCGCCCTGTCGGCATAGGCTCCGTTGGTAGATTCTACGGATACGGTGGTAGAAGAAGGACATTCCCCGCTTTCCTGGACTTCTTCAGGGGCAGGCTCTTCGGCTGGTTCAGTTTCCTCTACCATGGTTTCTGGTTCCGCTGCCTCGGTTTGCTCAGAAGTAATTTCAGGTTCAGTTTCCTGTACCGGGCTTGCTGTTTGTGCAGTAGAAGTGCTGGAATTGCCGCAGGCAGCAGCAAAAACAGCTAGAACAGCAATCACAAAAATGACCAACATCAGATTGGCAACTGTTTTCACTTTGGCCATTTTTTCTCCTTTCTCATAATTTGATATAGCGAGAATTAAAAAAGGTGACCTTAATTAAAAATTATTATAGATGAATTATAGAGATGAAAGGCGAAAAAGAAAATAAATATATAATATATTTTAGGACTTTATAGGGGAGGCATAATAGTAAAATACTAGCCTTATATAAATATAGTTTACGGGTGCCCAGGCCTGTGGGTGTAGCTGCAATTTTACATATAACCAGGGGTAAATGTATAATATAGGAGGTTTTAAAATTAAATCTAGGTAAAGGATGTCCATTGGAACCAAAAATATTGATGCTTATAGATGGAAACAATATAGCCTACCGGGCTTTTTATGCTTTGCCGGAAACTATTGCCACTACTGCCGGCACTACCACCAATGCCGTACTGGGTTTTACCAGTATGCTGTTTAAGCTTATCGAGGATTATCAGCCGGAAAGCATTATCGCTGCTTTTGATACCAGCGGCCCCACATTCAGGCATGAGGCTTACCGCCAGTATAAGATAAACCGCAAGAAAATGCCTGAAGGGCTGGGAGCACAGTTTCCCCTGATAAAGGAAGTACTGGCTGTTTTAAAAATACCTGTTTTAGAGAAAGAAGGCTATGAGGCTGATGATATTATTGCCACTGTGGCCCGGCAGGCCGGTTCAGGCTATGATCAGGTGCTGATTGTAAGCGGGGATAAAGATATCCTGCAACTGGTATCCGGTAAGGTTCAGGTAGTAGTAAACAAAAAAGGCATTACCGATACCCTTATCTATGACTCAAAACAGGTAAAAGAAAAATTTGGGGTTAGTCCTTCCCGCATAAAGGATTTGCTGGCTTTGATGGGTGACAGTTCGGATAATATTCCGGGAGTGATGGGTATAGGACCCAAAACTGCCCGGAAGCTGCTGGCCCAATTTTCCGGAGTAAAAGAAATATATCAAAACCTGGCCCAGGTTAAAAATGAAAAGTTGAGGTCTAATTTGGAGCAGCAGAAAGATATGGCCGAAATGAGCCTGGCCCTTACCCGGTTAAAGGATATTGAAGACCTGGGTTGGGAAGAATACCTGCATAAATCTTTTACCAATATTCAAAGACCTGAAGTGGAAAGGCTGTTTAACAACTTGGAGTTTAAGAACCTGTTAAAAAAGCTGGGTGATCTTAACCTGGGAGACAAAAAACTATCAGGGCCGGTTAACCGCAGATGGGAAAAGAAGGATCTGGCAGAGGTTACCTCCCCGCAAGATTTACTGGCTCTGTCAGAAAAAATAGATGACCGTTTGTATCTGCTTAAGCTGGAAACCAGTCCCCCCTCTTTGCTTCTATGCTCCGGTAACGGTCCTGCTTACCATGTTGAGCTGAACCGCTTAAATAAGGATGAGTTAAAAGACAGCCTGGCCCAGCTTTTGGCATCCCCGGTGTTAAAATGCGGGTATGATTTTAAAGGCATATATAAGTTGCTGATGGCCCTGGGCTGTCCCTTGAAGGGCAAAGTAGCTGATGTAAAAATAATGTATTTGCTTTTAAACCAGCACCTGCCTGATATAAGCTGGAAGGATTTGGCCTACAATATGTGCAGCCTGGACCTGGAGCAGGAACAAAAATGCGGCCAGATGCAGCTGGAACTGGGGACAGGGCCGGAACGTAATTTAGACCTGGGGCTGGCCAGTATTGGATTATTGGAGCAGATTTATGGGCAGCTGGAACAAAAGTTAAAACAGGAAGGGCTGGATAGGGTATATGCCCAGATTGAAGAGCCATTGATTGAGGTGCTGGCCAATATGGAATATAGGGGGGTTTATGTAGACCAGGCCTATCTAAATAAGCTGATAGTAGAATATGACCAGAATATAAGGGAGCTGGAGCAGGAAATCTTTGAGCTGTGTGGAGAAAAGTTTAACCTTAATTCTACCCAGCAGCTGGCTTCTATATTATATGAGAAACTCAAGCTTACCCCTACCAAGAGGACCAAGACCGGTTATTCTACTGATGCTTCCGCACTGTCTGCCATTTATGGCCAATCTCCGGTAATAGCCAAGATACTGGACTACCGGGAGTTAACCAAATTGAAGAATACCTATATAGACGTTTTGCCCAAGCTGGTTGAGCCCCGGGACGGAAGGATACATACCACCTATAATCAGATGGGTACCACTACCGGCCGTATTAGCTCCAATGATCCCAATTTACAGAATATTCCCATACGGACTTCTCTGGGTAAGAAGATCAGGAAAGCTTTCATCCCTGGTCCCGGTTATGACCTGATACTGGCCGCTGATTATTCCCAGATTGAACTGAGGGTGTTGGCCCATCTGTCAGGAGATGAAGGCTTGATTGATGCTTTCAACCAGGGCCAGGATATTCATTCCCGGACTGCTTCTGAAATATTTGGAGTAGATTACCAAAAGGTAGATGAAACTTTACGAAGAAAGGCAAAAGCTATTAATTTTGGCATAATCTACGGCATGACCAAATACGGCTTGATGGGCAGGCTGGATATTTCTGAGCAGGAAGCAGAAGATTATATCCAGGCCTATTTTGCCCGTTATCCCCAGGTAAAGACTTATCTAGACCAGCTTATAACTACTGCTTACAGCTGTGGCTATGCTACCACTATTTTTGGCCGGAAAAGGAAGATTGTAGAGCTGGGGAGCAGCAATGGGAGGCTTAGAAGCCTGGGAGAGAGGCTGGCGGTAAATACACCCATACAGGGAAGTGCTGCTGATATTATGAAACTGGCCATGATACAGGTTTACCGGCAGCTTAAACATCAACAGGTGGACAGCAATTTAATCCTCAATGTACATGATGAAGTGGTTCTGGAACTAAAGGAAGAAGACTCTGAAAAGGTGTCCAGGCTGGTTAGGGAATCCATGGAAGACTGCGTGAGCCTGAAGGTCCGTTTGAGGGTGGATGTAAATATCGGACCTAATTGGTATATTTAAAAAAAATATCTTATAATAAATATTTCAAAATATTGATAATTTTTATATTGCGTGATATTCTTTTTGGACTATTAAAAAGAGAGGGTGATTTATTTTAACATGTTTAAGGATAATTTAGACGGAAACATTACTGATGATAATTGTATGGTGGAGGATGAGAACGGTAATATGGTTCCCAATTACGACTTAACCATAATAGATTTTAACGAGGGAGACATTCTTAAGGGAAGGGTAGTGAAGATAGACAAGGATGAAGTGCTGATTGATATAGGGTACAAGTCTGAGGGAGTAATACCGTTATCTGAATTATCCATTAGAAACAATGCCAAACCCGAAGAGATAGTAAGCGTAGATGATACCGTAGAAATACTGGTGCTCCAGAAAGAAGACCAGGATGGAAGGTTGCTTCTTTCCAAAAAGAGGGCAGAAATAGAGAAGAATTTTGATATGGTAGAAGAGCTATACCGAAGCGGAGGCACCGTAGAGGGAGAAGTAATAGAATGTGTCAAGGGCGGATTAATATTAGACATAGGGTTAAGGGGCTTTTTACCGGCGTCACTTATAGATGTTAGAAAAACCAAGGAACTGGCCTCTTATATAGGGGAAAAATGTAAGTGTAAAATTATTGAGGTAGACCGCAACCGGAATAATGTAGTGCTGTCCAGAAAAGCCATTATTGAAGACGAGAGAAGAGAACAGAGAAAAGAAGTGCTGGAAAGCATAGAAGTAGGCCAGATAAGGAAGGGTGTTATTACCAGCATAGCTGAATTTGGCGCTTTTGTGGATGTGGATGGCGTGGATGGGCTTATCCATATTTCTGAGCTTTCTTGGAATCATGTAAAACATCCTTCAGAAGTAGTGGAAGTAAATGATGAAGTTGATGTCGAGATTTTGGATGTTGATTATGATAAGCAGAGGCTGTCTTTGGGGCTAAAACAAACCCAAAAAGATCCCTGGATGGAGAAAATAAAGCAGTTTACCAATGGCGATATTGTAAAGGGCAAAGTAACCAGGATAGTAAAATTTGGTTTATTTGTGCAAATAGAAGAAGGCATGGAAGGACTGGTGCATATTTCTGAACTAAGCAGCGAACCCATCAAGAGGCCCAGTGATGTGGCCAAGATCGGGGATGAGCTTATGGTCAGGATTATAGATATAGACTTTGATAAAAGAAGGATGGCCTTCAGCGTAAAACAGGTAGAAGAGCCTGCCCAGGACCAGAAAGAAGATAAGGAACCTGAAAAAGGGCAGGATACTACTACAGGGGACCAGGACCAGGAAAGCCCGGAAGAAGAGGTTTCCCAGGAAAAACAGGAAACCATACAGAAACTGCTAAAAGAAATGAAGGACGAAGCCAATCTGGAATAGGATTGGCCGGCCTTAGGCTTTAAGTATCATATAAATTCTGTTTAATTTTAGGCAGCCTAAGTGGCTGCCTAAAACTACATTCATTGATTTTTATCTTTTTTGATATATCATTTAATTATTCTGGCAGGGGACAGGGAGGATATAATTTTTATAATTGGAATAGTAGGAAAAATTGGTGCGGGAAAAACTACGGTTGCTTCCGGATTAGAAAAGCTGCTGCCCAATAGCAGGGTAATTGATGTAGATGGCCTGGCTAAAGGATTATATGAGAGCAAACCTGAATTGCTTAAGGATATAAGGCGGGACTTGGGGGAAGAGGTATTTAATAATGGCCAGCTAGACCTAAAAGCCCTTGCCTTGGAGGTGTTTGGCAGTAAAGCCCAGCTTACCAAGCTTAACCGGATTATGTTTCCTGCTATAAGGAGAGAAGTAAAGGAACAGGTTGATGCCAGCCAGGACCTGGATTATTTAATCATAGATGCAGCCATACTGTTTAGCTGTAAGCTCAACCTGCTGTGCCATTACGTAGTATGGGTAAAATCTCCTCCCCGGTACCGGAAAAAATTCTTAATCTCTCTGGGAATGCCGGAAGAGGAAGCCCAGCTAAAAATAAAGGGGCAGAAGATAAGGATAGACCGGAGCCTAGTGGATTTTACTTTGGAGAACACCAGGTCTGAAAAAAGATTGTGGTCAGGAATAGAAAATTTAGCCCAGGATATTATTCTCAGGAGCTCCAGCCATGGATCACAGGTTTGAAATTGTATCCAATTACCGGCCTCAGGGGGATCAGGGCAAAGCAATAGAACAGCTGTCTTCAGGGCTGCTGGAAGACCACAAGTTTTTAACTTTGCTGGGGGTAACCGGTTCTGGAAAAACCTACACTGTAGCCAATGTTATCAGTAAATTACAATTGCCAACCTTGGTTATCGCTCCCAATAAAACCCTGGCCGCCCAGCTGGCTAGTGAGTTTAAGGAGTTCTTTCCCCACAATGCCGTGGAATATTTTGTATCCTATTATGATTATTACCAGCCGGAAGCCTATATACCCAGCAAGGATATGTATATAGAGAAAGACACTTCCATCAATGAAGAAATAGAGAAATTGAGGCTTTCTGCTACCAACTCCCTTTATACCAGGAACGATGTGGTGGTAGTGGCCAGTGTGTCCTGCATTTATGGCTTGGGTTCCCCTACCGAATACGGCAAACAGAGAATAATACTAAAAACAGGCCAGGATTTCCCCCGGGACCAGTTAATACAAAGATTGGTAAATATCCGGTATGAGCGCAATGATTATGATTTTTCCAATGGCAAATTCAGGATAAAAGGAGATACGGCAGAGATCTTTCCTGCTTACCAGGACCGGGCTATAAGGGTACAGTATTTTGGGGATGAAGTGGAGAAAATAATGGAATTTAACCCGGTTTCGGGAGAAATCTACCAAGCTCAGGAAACAGTAGTAATATCTCCTGCCACTCATTTTTTAACTACTATGGAATGGGTAGAAAGGGCCCTGGAAACTATTGAACAGGAATTGGAGCAGAGGTTGAAATGGTTTAAGGACCAGGGGAAGCTTCTGGAAGCCCAGAGACTGGAATCCCGCACCCGTTATGATATGGAAATGATTGCCGAGCTGGGGTTTTGCAGCGGCATCGAAAACTATTCCCGCCATATATTGGGCAAAAAACCGGGGGAGACCCCTAATACCTTGATTGATTTTTTCCCGGATGAATTTTTGATGGTTATTGATGAATCCCATATTACCGTACCACAAATAAGGGGGATGTATGAAGGGGACCGGTCCCGTAAGCAGGTATTGGTAGATTATGGTTTTAGGCTGCCTTCCGCTTTGGATAACCGGCCCCTGCGATTTGAAGAGTTTGAACATAAAATAAAGCAGGTTATTTTCACTTCAGCTACTCCCGGGCCATATGAAAAATCTGCCAGCAAACAGGTAGTGGAGCAGATAATCAGGCCTACCGGCCTGATAGACCCGGAGGTGGTTATAAAGCCTACCCGGGGCCAGATTGATGACCTTATAGCAGAGATCAAACAAAGGACAGCGAGGGATGAAAGGGTTTTAATCACCACCCTTACCAAAAGAATGGCTGAAGACTTGGCCGATTACCTGGCCAGTCAAAATATTAAGGTAAGGTACCTTCATTCCACTATTGACACCATTGAAAGGATAGAAATCTTAAGGGGCTTAAGAAGCCGGGAGTTTGATGTGCTGGTGGGCATAAACCTGTTGAGGGAAGGATTGGATTTGCCGGAAGTTTCCCTGGTGGCCATACTGGATGCAGATAAAGAGGGCTTTTTAAGGTCGGAGATATCCCTGATACAAACCATTGGCCGGGCTGCCAGGAACGTAAATGGTAAGGTTATCATGTATGCCGACCATATGACCAAGGCTTTAAGCAGGGCTATGGGGGAAACGGAAAGAAGAAGAGCCATACAGATGGAATACAACCGGGAACATAATATTGTGCCTACTACTATAAGTAAGAATATAACTGATATACTGTATGCGGCAGGAATAAAATCCAAAAGCAAAAAAGAAGAATTTAAAGTTTCTCAAAAAAAAGCTGCTTATAGCGAATCCAAGCTGCTGGCCATGGATCCTGACCAGATTGCCCGTATACTGGGAGGCCTGGAGGAAGAAATGCACCGGGCTGCCGGGGATATGGAATTTGAGCAGGCGGCAGTTATAAGGGATCAGATAAAAAAGATAAAAAAGATTACCAATATTGAGGTTTAAAGTTGAAATCAGAAATATATATTAAAGGCGCCCGGGAGCATAACCTTAAGAATATAAGTTTAAGGATACCCCGGGAAAAATTTATAGTATTTACAGGGGTAAGCGGCTCCGGCAAGTCTTCCCTGGCTTTTGATACCCTATATGCCGAAGGCCAGAGAAGGTATGTGGAATCCCTTTCCTCCTATGCCCGGCAGTTTTTGGGCCAGATGGACAAACCGGATGTGGATTTAATTGAAGGCCTGTCTCCTGCGGTATCCATTAACCAAAAGGGGGTATCCCATAATCCCCGGTCCACAGTGGGTACCATTACCGAGATATATGACTATTTAAGGGTATTGTATGCCCAAATAGGTAAACCCCACTGCTATCAATGCGGGCGTCCGGTAGATAAGCAAACGGTAGATCAAATGGCAGACCGGGTACTGGACCTGGAGCCGGGAACCAAATTCCAGGTCCTGGCCCCGGTAGTCAGGGGCCGGAAAGGGGAATATGTAAAACTATTTGAAAATATCAAGAAGGAAGGCTATGCCAGGGTAAGGGTGGACGGCCAGGTCCATGAGCTGGACCAGGACTTTTCCCCTAACCTGGATAAGAATGTAAAGCATGATATTGATATTGTAATTGACAGGCTAAAGATAAAAGAGGGGGTCCGGTCCAGGCTTACCGAAGATTTGGAAACTGCTTTAAGGGAAAGCGAAGGTTTGGCTTATATTCATTTGCCGGATACCAACCAGCTTATGACTTTTTCGGAAAATTTCTCATGTGTGGAATGCGGTATAGATTTTGAGGAGCTTACTCCCCGGATGTTCTCTTTCAATAATCCTTATGGGGCCTGCCCGGCTTGTACCGGCCTGGGCAGCAAGAAGGAAGCTGACCCCAGCCTGATCGTAAAAAGGCCTGACCTGAGCATCAATTCTGGAGCTATTCCCTTTATTAATATGGGTTATTCCAATTACTATTCCCAGATAATAAAAAACCTGGCCTCTGAATATAATTTTGACCTGGACCGTCCTTTCCAGGACTTGGACCAGGCCGTACAGGACTTGCTGCTGTACGGGGGTAACGGCCACAAGATGCGAATAAGCTACCGGGGTTACAAGGGCAGGCGCAAATTCTACTATGTAAAGTTTGATGGCCTGGCTCATATGGTGGGAAGAAGATATGTGGAAACTGATTCAGAATACCAGAGAAACAAATATGATGAGCTTATGGTGACCAAGCCCTGCAGCAGCTGTGGGGGCCAGAGGCTAAGGCCGGAAGTGCTGGCGGTTACTATTGGCGGTAAATCTATTGCCGACTTCTGCCAGCTTACCATAGCCCAGGAGATAGCTTGGCTGGATAAGCTGGAACTGGATAAGAGGGATATGCTCATAGCCAAGGGCATATTAAAGGAAATAAGGGAACGATTAACATTTTTAAAGGATGTAGGATTGGAGTACCTTACCCTGGCCCGGGAAGCCGGCACCCTTTCCGGAGGGGAATCACAGAGGATACGCCTGGCCACCCAGATTGGCTCCGGCCTGGTAGGAGTGCTGTATATACTGGATGAGCCCAGCATAGGATTGCATCAGAGGGATAACAGCAAGCTAATAGAAGCTTTAAAGAGATTGAGGGATTTGGGCAATACCATTGTGGTAATAGAGCATGATGAGGAAACTATCCGGCAGGCAGACCATATTGTGGATATTGGGCCTGGAGCGGGGGTTCATGGGGGACGGCTGGTGTGCAGCGGCAGCCTGAAAGATATATGCGGGTGCAGCCAGTCTGTCACCGGTAAGTACCTTAAGGGGGAAAAGTCTATTAAAGTACCTTCCAAAAGAAGGAAAGGCAACGGACATTACCTAACTGTTAGGGGGGCCCGTGAACATAATTTAAAATCCATTGAAGCAAAGATACCATTGGGTAAATTTGTATCGGTTACCGGCGTTTCCGGTTCTGGTAAGAGTACCCTGGTAAATGAGACATTGTATCCCGCACTGCACAATGTTTTAAACCGCACCCATCACTGGACGGGGGCCCATGACAGGCTGGAAGGTTATGATAAGCTGGACAAAGTAATAGTAATAGACCAGTCTCCCATAGGCAGGACTCCCCGGTCCAATCCGGCTACCTATACCGGTGTGTTTACTTATATCAGGGAGCTTTTTGCTAAAACCACTGAAGCCAAGATGAAGGGTTATAAACCGGGAAGGTTTTCTTTCAATGTAAAAGGCGGCAGGTGTGAGGCCTGCAAGGGTGACGGGTTGATTAAAATAGAAATGCACTTTTTGCCGGACATATATGTACCCTGCGAGGTATGCAAGGCTAGAAGGTATAACCGGGAGACCCTGGAAATAAAGTATAAGGGTAAAAATATCGACCAGGTGTTAAATATGACCATAGAGGAAGCCTTTAATTTCTTTAAAAATATTCCCAGGATTGCAGCCAAGCTTAAAGTAATAAATGATGTTGGTTTAGGATATATACAGCTGGGGCAGTCCTCCACTACCCTTTCCGGGGGAGAAGCCCAGAGGGTTAAGCTGGCAACTGAACTGTCTAAAAGGAGTACCGGTAAGACCCTGTACCTTTTGGATGAGCCTACTACCGGATTGCATTTTGATGACATAAACAAGCTGTTAAAGGTACTCAACAAGCTGGTGGATGCCGGTAATACAGTGCTGGTCATAGAGCATAACCTGGAGGTTATCAAAAATGCCGATTATATTATTGACCTGGGGCCTGAAGGGGGAGATGCGGGAGGCCGCATCGTAGCGGAAGGGAGCCCTGAGCAGCTGGCAAGGTGCAAAAAGTCTTATACCGGGTATTTCCTAAAGCCCTACCTTAAGGTAAATAAGGAAAAAACCAGGGCATAGCCATGGAACAGAACAACTTAAAAAAAATCCTGGATATATTGCCCCATAAGCCGGGGGTGTACCTGTTTAAGGATGAAAAGGCCAATACCATATACGTGGGCAAGGCTAAAGACTTAAATAAAAGGGTAAGGAGTTATTTTACCCATAAGAAAGACCAGGATTTTGGTACCAGGATAAACCAGTTTTTTTATCAGGTAAAAAAGATTGACTATATAGTTACCGATAGCGAAGCGGAAGCATTGGTGCTGGAAAGCAGCCTTATTAAGAAAAATCATCCCCGCTATAATGTAGATTTAAAGGATGACAAGTCCTATCCTTTTATCGTCATTACCGAAAAAGAGAGGTATCCCCGCTTATTCCTTACCCGTAACCGCAATTTGAAGGGGGCCCGGTATTTCGGCCCTTATACCAATGTCAGGCCGGTCAGGAATGTTCTGGAAACTTTAAGGAAATCATTTAAGGTAAGGGATTGCAGGCAGGCTTCGCCCGGCAAGAAAAATAATAGCCCCTGTTTAAACTATCATATAAACCTATGCTCTGCTCCCTGTATCGGAGCTATAAGCGAGGAGGATTACCGCCGCAACATGGATTATATTGCCATGTTTTTAAAGGGCAAAAGCAGCATAGTAAAAGACAGGCTTTTAAAGCAGATACAGCAGCATGTCCAAAAACAGGAGTATGAGCAGGCATCAGAGCTGAAAAACATATTGAAGAATATTGAAGCCCTGTACCAGCAGCAAAAAATAGTGCTGCATGACAGCCAGGTCTGGGATGTTCTGGGATACAGCCAGCAGGAAAATATGGCAGCAGTCAGCTTCTTCTCCTACAGGGAGGGGGAACTGGCAGTGATAAACAACTTTCTTATAAACCATATCCAGTACATGTCTTACAGCGATATAATGTCCGGGTTTATTACCAGGTATTATGAGAACATCAACAATATGCCTTCCACCATATATATTTCCCGGCAAATGGAGGGAAGGGAGGCTTTAACTGATTGGTTATACCGGCAGAAGGACAAAAAAACTAAAATAAAGATTCCCCTCAAAGGCGAAAAAAGAAGGATCATGGATATGGCAAATAGAAATGCCCAGCTGTATATGGAAAAAAAGAAGTTTGAAAAAGACAGCGGGCACAGCAAATTATATAAGGAGCTGTTAAAACTAAAACAGATACTTAAGCTTAATGCCATACCCAGGCACATGGAATGCTATGATATTTCCAATCTTGGGGCCAGTTTTGCCGTGGGCTCCATGGTGGTATTTGCAGACGGCAGCCCGGTTAAGGAAAACTACCGCCATTTTAGGATCCGCAGCATTGGAGGCCAGGATGATTATGCCATGCTGGATGAGGTTTTAAGCCGTAGGCTGTCTCACCTTCAAGGCAGCGGGATGGATATAGAGAACAGTTTTAATACTGTACCTGACTTAATTATAATCGATGGGGGAAAGGGTCAGTATAATGTGGGCCGGAAGGTTCTTGTCCGGTATGGCCTGGACCAAATAGACCTTATAAGCATAGCCAAGAGGGAAGAAGTAATTTTTGCCAAGAGTTTTCCGGAAGGGATAAAACTGGAGCTGGGAAGTCCCCATATGAGGATAATCACCAATATCCGGGACCAGGCCCATCATTTTGCAGTAAGCTATCATAGGCGCTTAAGGAGCAAGTACATGGTATGGTCCGTACTGGAGGAGATAAAGGGCATAGGCCCTAAGAAGATAAAATATATCCGCCAGCAGGTGGGTTCCCTGGGGGAACTTAAACACTATTCTGTAGAAAATTTAATGAATATAAAGGGAATCAGTTACAAAGATGCCTTAAATATATATAATTACTGGCATAAGTAAACCAAGGGAAGGGTTTAATTTTGCTTAGATGGATTCTGGACTGGGTTATTATGACCTTTTCCATAACAGTGGCTTCCTATTTTTTACCTTTTATAGATATTATGGCCGATACGGTAGGTGAAAAATTTTGGATAGCTTTTTTGGCAGGCCTGCTGCTGGGCCTGCTGCACACTTTTATAAAACCTGTAGTCAGGTTTCTTTCTTTACCTATCAACATATTAACCCTGGGGCTATTCAATATTGTAATAAATGCTGGTATGCTATGGATTGTTGATTATTTTCTAAAAGGCCTGGCAGTGAAGGGCTTCTGGGGCTATATTGCCAGTTCTGTAGTTATAAGCATAATCAGTATAATTTTAACCAAGATAGTTTATTATGAAAGACGATCAAGGAAATAGGGTCAGCCTGGTAATAATTACGGGGTTGTCCGGTGCCGGAAAAACTGAAGCCCTAAATTATTTTGAAGATGCTGGTTATTACTGTATTGATAACCTTCCGGCCAGCCTTTTGCTGGGCCTTATTGATTTTTTCTCTTCCAGCCGCAACCTTATCAATAAGATAGCAGTGGCTATTGATCTAAGGAGCGGTTACTTTTTTGATCATATATACCAGGCTTTGGAAGAGCTGGAGAGAAAAAAAATAGATTTCAAGATATTGTTTCTGGAAGCTTCCAAAAGCGTCATTGTAAACCGGTATTCCCTTACCCGTAGAAAACACCCCCTGGTAGAATATGGAGATATAGCCCAGGGCGTAGAGCAGGAAAGGGATAAGATGGACAAGCTAAGGCAGAGGGCGGACCTGGTTATAGATACTACCCTGCTCAATGCCAAGGAGCTCCGTATTGCCATTACCGAGCGGCTGGTCACCGGTATCAAGAAAAGTAAGCTGCTGCAGATATCAGTTACCTCCTTTGGCTATAAATACGGTCTGCCGGAAAACGTTGATTTGGTTTTGGACGTAAGATTTTTACCCAATCCTTTTTATGATAAAGATTTAAAGGATTTTAATGGCACCCATCAGAAGGTTATTGATTTTGTGCTGGGCAGGGACGAGACTAAAAAGTTTTTAAGGATGTTGGAGAAAATGCTTGATTTCCTTATCCCCAATTATATTGCAGAAGGGAAAAGTTATCTGGGTATCGGTATAGGCTGCAGCGGGGGAAAGCACCGGTCGGTAGTACTGGCGGAAAAAATTGGCGATTACCTGCAAATGAAGGGTTATTCGGTTAAAACCACCCATCGGGACATTAATAAGGAATAGTTAAATATAAATAATTTCTTATTGGCTCCCATATATTATATAATAACCTAAATTGTGCTTTTAAATTATAGATAATTTTGTTAAAATCTTTTAATTTATAATTTTGAAACTATAAAATAATAATTATTTATCAAGGGAGGAACCAAATGGCAATAAAAGTAGGAATTAATGGTTTTGGTAGGATTGGAAGACAAACATTAAGGGCAGCTTTGAAATACGATAAGGGCGAAGGCTTAGATTTCGTGGCCATTAATGATTTAACTGATGCCAAAACCCTGGCCCATCTCCTCAAATATGATTCTGTTTATGGAATCATGGAAGAGGAAGTTAGGGTAGACGGCGACAGCATAGTGGTGGGACAAGATAGGATCAAGGTTATGTCCATTAAGGATCCGGCCCAGATACCCTGGGGCGAATTGGGAGTGGATGTAGTGCTGGAAGCTACCGGCATATTCAGGAAGAGAGAGCAGGCTCAGCTGCATTTGGATGCAGGAGCCAAAAAGGTGATAGTTTCAGCTCCCATGAAAGGCGGAGGCGCAGACATAACCCTGGTATTGGGAGTTAACCACCAGGATTATGATAAGGATAATCACCATATTATCAGCAATGCTTCCTGTACCACCAATGGCCTGGCGCCTATCTGCAAAATATTAAATGATAAATTTGGCATCGAGAGCGGGTTTATGACTACCGTACATGCTTATACCAATGACCAGAAGCTATTGGATCTGCCCCATTCTGACCTTAGAAGGGCCAGAGCTGCCGCTATGTCTATTATACCTACTTCTACCGGAGCGGCTAAGGCTATCGGTCTGGTAATACCAGAACTGGAAGGCAAGCTGGATGGCTTGGCTTTAAGGACCCCCATACCGGTAGGCTCTATTATTGATTTGGTAGTTAAACTGAACCAGGATGCCTCCATACAGGAAATTAACCAGGCTATAGCTGAAGGGGCCCAGGCTCCAGAGTTTGAGGGCATTATCCAGTATAGTGAAGAGCCCCTGGTATCCATAGATATAGTAGGCAACCCCCATTCTACCATTTTTGATGCTCCCAGCACCATGAAGGTGGGGGATCTTACCAAGGTTATGACCTGGTATGATAATGAATGGGGCTACAGCTGCCGATGCAAGGATTTGATTAAATTCTTGATGAAATAATAATTATACTTTAATAGCAAAATAACCGGGGCATGACCCCGGTTATTTATTGGAAAAGCAAGGTGGTGCAAAATGTTTAGTAAAAAAACCATAAAGGATATAGACGTAGCCCGTAAAAAGGTATTGGTAAGGGTAGATTATAATGTACCCTTGGATGAAAACCTTCAAGTAACAGACAATACCCGAATAAAGCTTTCCCTGGAAACGGTAAATTACCTAATTGAAAAAAAGTCCAAGGTGATACTGATGGCGCATCTGGGCCGTCCCAAGGGAGAGCCGGATGATAAATTCAGGCTGGATCCTGCTGCCCGGGAATTGGAAAAAATGATAGGGGTTAAGGTAAAAAAATTTGATGAGACTGTATCGGAACAAATAAAGGATTATATTGATAACACCATGGATTTTGGGGAAGTAGTGATGTTGGAAAATGTAAGGTTTAACCCTGGTGAGAAATCAAACGATCCCCAGTTTGCCCAATCCCTGGCCTCCCTGGCAGAAATTTTTGTAGACGATGCTTTTGGGGCAGCCCACCGGGCACATGCTTCAGTGGCAGGGGTAGCGGAGTATCTGCCGGCAGTGGCCGGTTTCCTGCTGCAGAAAGAAGTAGAAACCCTGGATTCGCTGCTGGAGAATCCCCAGAGGCCTTTTATAGCTTTGTTGGGAGGCAGCAAGGTTTCAGACAAGATTCAGGTTATTAAGAATTTTCTAGGCAAAGTGGACACCCTTATTTTGGGGGGAGGTATGAGCTATACCTTCTTTAAGGCCAAGGGATATGAAATCGGCACTTCCATTTGTGAAGATGACCAGCTGGATTATGCCCGGGAGATGCTGGAGCTGGCTAAAAAAAACAATGTGAAGTTTTTGCTTCCCATGGATATAGTGGTATCCAAGGAATATGATAAGGATTCAGATAAACAAACTGTGTCAGTGCAGTCCATACCGGTAGACTGGATGGGTATGGATTTAGGGGAGAAAAGTATTGAGCTTTACCGCCAGGAAATTGCCAAAGCTGCTACCATTTTCTGGAATGGGCCCTTTGGGGTGTTTGAATGGGAAAGATTTGAAAATGGGACCAGGAATATAGCAGAAGCAGTAGCCCAGAGTAATGCGGTTACCGTAGTAGGGGGCGGAGATACACTGGCGGCCATTAAGAAATATAACCTGTCCGGTCAATTTACCCATGTATCCAGTGGCGGTGGAGCAGCTATGGAGCTTCTGGAAGGCAAAGTTCTGCCGGGAGTTGCCGCTTTAATGGACAAGTAAAAGAAAGGTGATCAAGATGAGAGTACCCTTTATAGCGGGTAACTGGAAAATGAATATGACCCATATGGAGGCCATCAAGTTTTTTAATGATTTAGAGTTCAAGTTTGAAAACAAGCATGGTGCTGATATAGCCGTATGTCCTCCTTTTACTGCCTTAAGATCAGCCCAAACCTTGTTGGAGGCCAATAAGCTTAAGGTAAGTTTGGGTGCCCAGAACATGTTTTATGAGGAAAGTGGAGCCTATACGGGAGAGATATCCCCGGCCATGCTAAAAGCTATGGGGATAAATTATGTAATTTTGGGCCATAGTGAGCGAAGACAGTATTTTAAGGAAACTGACCAGGATATTAATAAAAAGATAAAGGCTGCATTTAATCACGGGTTGAAGCCTATACTGTGCATTGGAGAGACTTTAGAGATTAGGGAGGAAGGCCGGGAGCAGTCTTTTGTACTGAATCAACTGGTGCAGTGCCTGGAAGATATAAAGCTTAAGCAGTTATTACTGTTAACTGTGGCCTACGAGCCCATATGGGCTATTGGCACCGGGAAAACGGCTACGGTCCAGGATGCCAATTCCATGTGCAGGGATATCAGGGAAAAGCTATCTTCTATTTATGGACAGACGGCAGCAGATACAGTAAGAATTCAATATGGCGGCAGTGTTAAGCCGGATAATATTAGTGAACTGATGGCTGCAGCTGATATAGATGGCGCGCTGGTGGGAGGCGCCAGCCTCAAGGTGGATGATTTTCTGTCTATAATCAATTATTAGCTGGTGTGCTAATTCCCGTGATTTAAATCCTAAAGGAACGGATTGAAGTTTTATGGTGAAAAAAAACAGAAAAAGACCGGTTTGCCTGATTATACTGGATGGTTGGGGAACATGCTGTGAACTGGAAGGTAATGCCATTTATCTGGGTAATACCCCCAATATGGATGAATACGTGGGTAACTACCCCTACACGGAATTGGAAGCTTCAGGTGAAGCGGTTGGCCTGCCTGAAGGCCAGATGGGTAATTCCGAGGTAGGGCATTTAAATATTGGGGCCGGAAGGACAGTCTACCAGGAATATACCCGAATAAACAAATCCATATCCAGTGGCCAGTTCTTTGAAAATGAAGTCTTGCTTAAAGCCATGTCCCAGGCAAAAAAAAGCGGAAAACAAGCCCTGCATTTAATGGGCCTGGTGTCAGATGGGGGAGTACACAGCCACATGGGACACCTGGAAGCCTTGGTTAAGCTGGCGGCTTCCCAGGGCATATCCCACCTTTACCTGCATGCTTTTTTGGATGGCAGGGATGTTCCGCCCCGAAGCGCTATTCCCTATTTGGAACAAGCAGAGCAAATACTAAAACAGAACGGCATAGGGGAAATAGCTACAGTAAGCGGAAGGTATTATGCCATGGACAGGGACAACCGCTGGGACCGGACTAAAAAAGCTTACCATACCATGGTTTACCGGCAAGGCCGGCATTATACGGATTACAGGCAAGTGGTACAGGATTCCTATAATCAGGGAAAAGATGATGAATTTGTCATTCCGGCTTTGATAGGGGTGCATGATGAGGACTGTGCCAGGATAAAGGAAGGGGACTCGATAATATTCTTTAATTTTAGGCCGGACAGGGCCCGGCAGCTTACCCGGTCCTTTATCAGTGAGGACTTTGAGCTGTTTGACCGGGGACCTAATCCGCCCCAGGTATTTTTTGTATGCTTGACCCAGTATGATAAAAATTTTGAGGCAGCAGTAGCTTTTCCTCAGAATAAAATTAAAAATACCCTGGGTGAGGTCCTGGCCAAACATAGCCTAAGGCAATTAAGGATTGCTGAAACCGAGAAGTATGCCCATGTTACCTTTTTCTTTAATGGAGGCGTTGAAAAACCAAACCCTCTGGAAGACAGGATACTTATTCCTTCCCCTTTAGTGGCTACTTATGACCTTAAGCCTGAAATGAGCGCCTTTCAGGTGACTGATACTTTGCTGGAAAAAATTGAAAAAGAACTCTATGATGTAATTGTGGTAAATTATGCCAACCCGGATATGGTGGGACATACCGGATTTTTAGATGCTGCCATAAAAGCGGTGGAAACGGTGGATCAGTGTGTAGGCAGGGTGATAAATAAATTGCAGGAAGTAGGAGGATTGGGTATAATAACCGCCGACCATGGAAACGTGGAAGAAATGATAGATCCGGTTACCGGGGGTACAGTAACCAAACATTCCAATTCCAAGGTGCCTTTTGTGATTTGTGACAAAAGTATAGGTAAATTAAGGGAAAATGTAGAACCTAAGCTCTGTGATATAGCTCCCACCTTGCTGGATATCCTGGGCATTGAAAAACCAGCGGACATGACTGGTATTTCATTATTGGAGAGGTTTTAATAACATATTTTGATATTTTTGTTTTTTTGTTAAAATAATTAAAAAAATTATTAGAAAGAGGTTTAAATAAATGGGTTCTGTATGGTTGAATATTTTGTTTGCCATTCATATCCTGGGTTGTCTGGGGGTAATAATGCTGATACTCTTGCATAGCGGCAAGGGCGGAGGCATTTCCGGACTGTTTTCAGGTATGGTGGACACCTTTGATGGGTCAGGGATAGTAGAGAAAAACCTGGACAGGATTACTATAATTGTGGGTGTGGTATTTGCCATAACCACCATATTGTTATTTGTATTATTGTAAATTTACAAGATTATATTTGAAAGGAGGTCTCTATAGGAAAAATAATCTTGTAATTAATCGGTTAAATTGAGGAGGATAAATGTTAAAATTTAGAAAATTAAGCACAATAATGGCAATGATGGTTGCTTTGATAATGGTAGTTACCATGGTTGCTAGTTGCGCACAGGAGGTACCTCCTGTGGAAGAGCCTGCTGCTGAAGAAGCAGCAGAAGCGCCTGCTGAAGAAGCAGCAGAAGAACCTGCCGAAGAAGCAGCAGAAGAGCCTGCTGAAGAAGCAGCAGGTCCCAAAGAAGGCGGAACCATTAGGATGTATATACATGAGCCGGTTTCTCTGGATCCACCTAACAGTTATGAAAGTGAAGGTATACAGGTTATAAGACAGGTATGGGATGGCTTATTCGAATACAATCCCGAAACCCTGGAAGCAGAACCAGCACTGGTAGAGACCTATGATGTTTCTGATGATGGCCTGGTTTACACTTTCTACCTGCAAAAGGGAGTAAATTTTCACAGCGGCCGGGAACTGGTAGCTGATGACTTTGTTTATTCCTGGACCAGGGTAGCAGATGACGATACAGCGTCCTATCTGGCTTATCACCTGGATCCAATCCTGGGCTATGATGAACTTCAGGACGGTTCAGCTGATACCTTTGAAGGAGTTAAGGCCCTGGATGACTATACTCTGGAAGTAACCTTGAAATATCCCTATGCTGACTTTATCAACACCTTGGGCCACACTGTATTTTATCCAGTGGCCAAGGAAGATATTGAGCAGTATGGAGACACTTATGCTGAGCATATCAACGGCGTAGGTGCTTTCAAATTTGTAGAATGGGCGCACGACCAGTACATAACTTTGGAGAAAAATGAAGATTACTGGAGAGAACCCGCTTATCTGGATGAAGTAAAATACGTAATTATGGCTGATGAAAATACTGCATTCCTGGAATTCCAGGCTGGAAATCTGGAATATACCCAGATACCTACCGGCCAGGTAGAAGCCGCTAAGCAGGATCCTGCTATCAGCGAAGGGGTTATCATCAAACCATTGCTGGCTCTGTATTATTACGGAATGAACATTGAAACCGAGCCATTCAAGGATAATCCTAAATTAAGGGAAGCAATTGCCTATATGATAGACAGGCAGAACATATGTGAAATAATAGGGGAAAACGTACCTACTCCGTCTACTGGTTTTGTTCCTCCCGGCATTCCCGGTTTCCAGGAACAGGCTTCAGAGATTACCTATGATCCTGACAAGGCAGCCCAGCTGCTGGAAGAAGCAGGATATCCTAACGGAGAAGGCCTGCCTACCTTGATACTGGGCTACAATACCGGTTCCAGCCACGAGATCATAGCTGAAGCCATACAGGCAGATGCTGCTGATCTGGGGGTTACCATTGAGCTGGAAGGCTATGAATGGGGAACCATGCTGGAAAAAGCACAGAATGGTGAAATCAACTTCTTCAGGCTGGGATGGCTTGCAGATTATCCTACCATGGATAATTTCCTGTTCCCCCTGTTCCATTCAGAATCAGCAGATAACTATGCTGCTTACAACAATCCTGATGTAGATGCTCTGCTGGAAGAAGCCAGGGCTACCCTGGATGAAGATGAAAGGATTGCCAAGTATAGGGAGGTTGAAAAGATGATCTTAAATGACCATGCTTTTGCCAACATATACTTCTATGGTTCCAGAAGAATAGTTCAGCCTTATGTACAGGGATTTTTCCTGGATAGTATGGAAAATTATAATCTGGAAACAGTATGGCTGGATAAATAGAAAAGTTGTTTGAATAAATAACAGAATTGTATTATTATACAGCCTACATTACAGCTAATGTAGGCTGTATAACTTACCAGGAAGTGGACAGGTTAGACAATGCTGTACTATATAATCAGGCGTATATTGCAGATAATCCCGGTTATTATCGGAGTTACTCTCATTCTTTTTATTCTCATGTATATAATTCCCGAAGACCCTGCCCGCCTTATCCTTCAGAAAGGGGCTACAGAGCAGGCATTGGCCAACTTAAGGGCCCAGATGGGCATAGACAAGCCTCTTTATGTTCAGTATTGGAGATATATAAGGCAGCTGGCTAAGGGAGACCTGGGAACCTCATACCGTTACCGGCGTTCGGTGAACAGCATTTTGGCTGAACATTACCCCAATTCTATCCGGCTGGCTTTAGTGGCCATAGTTATTGAAATAATAATTGGTATATTTGCCGGTATTATTTCGGCTATTAAAAAATATAGTTTTTGGGACACCTTGGTCACGGTGTCTACTACTCTGGCGGTTTGTGTCCCGGTGTTCTGGATGGGAATGATGCTGCAGATAATATTTGGCCTGCGGCTTGATTGGCTTCCCATATCCGGAATGGGGGACGGCAGTTTAATTTATTATATACTTCCGGCCATAACCCTGGCCTCTGTTTCTACTGCCTATGTGGCTAGAATGACCAGGAGCAGCATGTTGGAAGTAATGTCTAATGATTATATTACCACTGCTTTTGCCAAGGGGCTTTCCTTTAGAAGGGTAGTAGGTAAGCATGCCTTAAAGAATGCGCTTATCCCAGTGGTTACCTTGGTGGGCCTTGACCTGGGAGCCTTGATGGGCGGAGCCATATTGACTGAGACAGTATTTAGCTGGCCGGGAGTAGGCCGTACTATTTATTTGGCTATTCTCCAGAGGGACGCTCCGGTAGTTATTGGAGGGACCCTTATACTGGTAATAATATTCTTGGTATTAAACCTTATTGTGGATATTGTGTATGCCTGGCTTGATCCCAGAATAAGGTTTGAGAAAAGAGAGATAAACGTTTAGAGAGACAGTTTAGGACATGTTTGACGAGCAAGAGCAACAAAAAGTAAAAGAGGAACTGACCGAGGATATTGTACCGGAATCGAAGTATTCCCGGTCCAGCCTATACAAGGATGCCTGGAGAAGGCTGAGGAAGAATAAGCTGGCCATGCTGGGCTTAGCCATTATTATAATTTTAATACTCATGGCTATTCTTTCCCCGGTTATTGCCCCTTATGACCCTACGGTTAGGATTAAAGAAGATTCCTCCCAGGGCCCCAGCGCTAAACATATTTTTGGTACTGATATTTTAGGCAGGGATATTTTTAGCAGGGTAATATACGGCAGCAGGGTTTCTATCCAGGTAGGAGTGGTGGCAGTGGGGATATCCATGGTAATAGGCCTTATACTGGGAGCTTTAGCTGGCTATTTCGGAAGTTTTTCCGATACTGTGATCATGAGGATTGCGGATATATTCTTTGCTTTTCCTTACGTGCTGGGCGCTATTGCTATTATGACTATCCTGGGGCCGGGGCTGATTAATGTCTTTATTGCTATTGGTATACTGGGATGGGCTTCTTTTGCCCGCTTGTTCAGGGGCTCTATTTTGTCTATTAAAAACAAGGAATATATTGAAGCTGCCCGGGCCCTGGGGGCTAGTAACCTTAGGATTATTACCAAACATATTTTTCCTAATGCTTTTGCTCCCATGATTGTATTTGGTACCATGAATGTAGGAACTGCCATTATTGTGGAAGCTTCTTTGAGTTTTTTGGGATTAGGCGTTCAGCCTCCCACCCCTGCCTGGGGTTATATGCTGTCTGAGTCCTTAAAATATATAAATATTGCCCCCTGGATGATGTTTTTCCCTGGTTTGGCCATAGTGTTTACTGTTTTGGGATTTGTATTGTTGGGAGACGGGTTAAGGGATGCTTTTGATCCCAAAATGAAGTGATAAATTATGAGTAATAATACCATATTAGAAATAAAAAATTTAAAGACCTATTTTTACACCGATGATGGAGTGGTAAAAGCAGTAGACGGGGTAAGCTTTGACCTAGAACAGGGAGAAACCCTGGGCATAGTAGGGGAGACCGGTTCAGGAAAAAGTGTTACCGCCCTTTCCATACTGGGTTTGATACCGCAGCCTCCGGGAAAAATTGTAGAGGGGGAAATCCTTTTTGATGGCGTAGATCTGGCGAAAATGGGTAGAAGGCAGCTTCAGAAATACAGGGGTAACAGGATTTCCATGATCTTCCAGGATCCCATGACTTCCTTAAACCCGGTTTACACCATTGGGAACCAGATTATGGAATCCATTATTATCCACCGCAGGATGCCCAAAGCTGAAGCTAGAAGGGAAGCTATTAAACTGTTGGAAATGGTAGGAATACCTGAACCGGAGCGCAGGCTGCTTAATTATCCCCATGAATTTAGTGGGGGCATGAGGCAAAGAGCTATGATTGCCATGGCTTTGGCCAACAGCCCTTCCATACTTATAGCAGATGAGCCCACTACTGCCCTGGATGTAACTATCCAGGCCCAGATACTGGAGCTTATGGATGAATTAAAGGAAAAAACTGATTCTTCCATCATCATCATTACCCATGATTTGGGAGTAGTGGCTAAATATGCCCGGAGGGTAATGGTTATGTATGGGGGAAAACCGGTGGAATTCTCCCAGATAAATAATATTTTTTATAACCCGCTTCATCCTTATACCATGGGGCTGATGGGCTCCATTACCCGCCTGGATGAAAAAAAGAAGGACAGGTTAAGCCCTATAGAAGGTACGCCTCCCAGCTTGATTGATTTACCTAAGGGATGCGTGTTTGCCTCCAGGTGCAAATATGCAGTGGAAGAATGCAGGTCCCAGTATCCTCCCCTGGAAGAGATAAAGGAAGGGCATTTTGTTGCCTGTTACCGGTCCAGGGAATTTTTAGAAGGGGAGTTGAGCAAGCATAAATGACCGATAATCAAAAATATTTGCTTCAAGTAAAGAATTTAAAGAAACACTTTAATTTAAGGAGCGGCTTTTTACTTCAGAGGTCTACCGGTTCGGTAAAAGCGGTAGATGATATAAGTTTTAATATAGAAAAAGGTAAGACTTTTGGCCTGGTAGGAGAAAGCGGATGCGGCAAATCTACTACAGCCAGGGTGATTTTAAGGCTTACCAGCCCTACCAGCGGACAGGTGATTTATAATGATACTGATATTTTTTCCTTAACCAGGAAACAGATGTTTAATGTCCGTAAAGAGATACAAATAATATTTCAGGATCCTTATGCTTCTTTATCTCCCCGTATGACTATCGGGGATATTATCAGTGAGCCTATGGAAATACACCGGATAGGGGATAATGAATACCGGAAGAACCGGGTAAAGGAGATGCTGTCAGTAGTAGGATTGAATCCTGAGCATATAAACCGTTATCCCCATGAATTTAGCGGGGGCCAAAGGCAGAGAATAGGAATTGCCAGGGCATTGGCCTTGAGCCCCAAGTTAATCTTATGTGACGAACCGGTTTCAGCTTTAGATGTTTCCGTACAGGCCCAGATTCTTAACCTGATGACCGATTTACAAAAAGAATTCGGGTTAACCTATCTGTTTATAGCCCATGACCTGTCAGTAGTAAAACATGTTAGCCAGAATATAGGGGTTATGTACCTGGGTAAGATTGTGGAGGTGGCCAGTGATAAGGATCTGTATGAGAATCCCCTTCACCCTTATACCATGGGCCTGCTTTCTGCGGTGCCCATACCTGACCCTGATTTGGAAAAAAAGAGAAAAAGGATAATATTAACTGGCGACGTTCCCAGTCCCATTGACCCCCCCAGCGGCTGCAGGTTCCATCCCCGGTGCCCCCTGGCACAGGAGATTTGCAGCCAGCAGGAGCCGGAGCTAAAGGATTATTCCACTGATGGCAGGGAACATAAGGCTGCTTGCTTTTTTGCCGGCCAACCTATAAGCTAACCTTGTTCAACTTATTTAGATTCTTATTATGAAAAAATTTACAATAACTATAATTATAATGCTGTTTATATTATGGCTGTCTGTTTCCTGCCGGTTTGAGGACCTGGGACTTAATGCTGAACCTATCCCGGATGCTGAACCGCAGGTATTGGCGGCTGATTCTGATATCAGTAATGAGGATTTTTTCTTCCAGCTTAAAAACAAGCAGAAAATACAAAATCCTCTGGCAGATATAAATATACGTAAAGCCATACTGTATGCCATAGACAGGGAGGAGATAACAGAAACCTTAATGGGTGAATACAATACCCCTTTAAACAGCTTGTTTAACCAGAGTTCCCCTTACTATTATCCTGCTTGGGACATTTACAGCTATGACCCTGAACTAGCCCGCCAGAGCCTGGCTAAGGCCGGCTACAGTGAGGAAAAACCGCTGTATCTGACTATAGGGGTGGGCATAGAGAACAGCTGCCGGAATAAGGTAGCCCAAATGATTAAGGAAGACCTGGGGGAGATTGGAATATATTTATGGATTACTGACCAGGCTTCCGAGGACTGGTATAATAATATTGTAAAAAACGGGGAGTATGAAATGGGCATATGGGCCCTTTATAACTATGATGGGTCCCAGCTGGAGTCCTATTTCAGCTCAGAAAAAATCCCACCATTAAGAACCGAGCAAAACAAGGATTGCAGTAATTTTTATTGGTACAGCAGCCAGGATACAGATGACATTTTATCTAAATTAAGCTATGCAGAAGATATGCCCAAAAAACAGGAACTGTACAGGCAGCTGCAGGAAAAATTAGCTGCCGATGCAGCTATTTTGCCTTTGTTTAGCCGTCTTTATGTAGTAGCGCATAACCAAAGGATCGAGGGGATTACCATCAACCTGGAAAACGGCAGCGTGCTGGCAGATATGGAAAACTGGTTCATAGACTCAGAAGAGGAAGAAACTGTAGTGGTAGGTTATGGGGAAGAACCGGCTTCTATTAATCCATTTACCGCCAATACTTTAATGAATAGGTACCTTAATGAGGTTCTGTTTAATGGGCTTTGGAGCAATAATAGTAGCGGCGGGTATGATAATAAGCTGGTTGAAAACTATAAATTAATGGAAAATTTACAGCTAAACACTGCTAATCAAATGGTTAATGTACAGCTAAAGGATAATATTTACTGGGAAGACGGCAGCCCTATTACCAGCCAGGATGTATACCAAACCTGGCTGGCAGTAAAGGATAGCGGGACAGCAGCTGCAAATAATTTAAATTATGGGATTATAGAGAATATTGAAATAATTGATGACAGCAAGTTTAATATTGTATTTAATCAGCTTCCTGAAGGCTGGCAGGGATTGTTTAATATATTGATGCCGGCAAGTGACCTGGAAGAATACGGGCAGGATTTAAACCAGTTTGAGAATTTTACTTTTGCCAACGGGCCTTATAAATTGGCAGGGTGGTCCAGGGGAAATTATATATTACTGGAAGCTAATGAGTATTTTAACGGTTCTCAACCGGGAATCAAATATATAAAGTTCGTGTTTAATTCTGATATCAATAACCTTATAAGTGCTCTAAAAGCTGGAGATATAGATATCCTTAGTATACCTTTTGATCTTGACCTGGTACAGGAAATTGAAGAAAATGATGAGATTAACCTTATAGTGGAGAAGGGGAACCTGTGGGAGCATTTGGCTTTTAGCCAGAAACCTAAAAGCTGATTAAGGGAGTTAACAGGATTATTGACAACCATGTTGAATGTTTTTAGAATATGATAGTTGGCCTCTATGTCGGAATGGCGGAATTGGTAGACGCGCAAGGTTGAGGGCCTTGTGAACGCTTTAGTTCGTGGGGGTTCAAGTCCCCCTTCCGACACCATAGTAGACTCATCAATAGGCTCTTCACCAACAACCGGGGCAACCCGTTACCTAACAGCATAACACTCTCGCTCGCAACCTGTAGTTTTCAAAAGCCTTAAGCAACAAGCCCATTTTGCTACACTCTCTATAAAAGTGATACTGGAAAATATACTAAATTATGTAAATACGCGTATATGCTATATTTGAATGGTTTAAGGTCGCAAGACTATATAA
The DNA here is from genome assembly GCA_028698215.1 of Actinomycetota bacterium. Taxonomy (NCBI): domain Bacteria; kingdom Bacillati; phylum Actinomycetota; species Actinomycetota bacterium. Next base: position 27,648 of record JAQVDY010000020.1, read on the forward strand.
AAAAACCCCAGTTTATCTTTCACCTTAGCTTTCGCCTTAGGTTACCGAACACCCCGGGGTTACCACTTAAAACTTTTCTAAGGACTTTCTGGTTAAAATTGATATTTACTTGCTTTCGCTTGTAAATGCTAACAATAACCAAAAGTTGCCTACTGTTCTAAGCAGTAAATTTAATATACAACAGATCCTATATGATTGTCAATAGCG
>JAQVDY010000021.1 GCA_028698215.1 Actinomycetota bacterium
CATTCTGCTTTTCAAGGGAATCCAGTTAGAATCTGGAACGGTCCCGCCACTGTATTTGGGTGAGTATTCTTCAATAAGCCACTGGCAATAGCTGGGAAGGCGAAGGGTAAAGTCCCATAAGTCAGGAGACCTGTCTGGCAGAACACAAGTTACACCTCTTCGGTAGAAAGGGAGTAATTTTTTTATTTTAAAAAATTTAAAGGCTCTCTGCTAAAAACGAAGCGGAGGGCCTTTATCTTTTTAGGAAGGAGAGACTATGGCCAGCCTATCTAAAGGTTATGTACAGGTCTATACTGGAAACGGTAAAGGCAAGACCACTGCTGCGCTGGGATTGGCGGTAAGGGCAGCTGGAAATGGAATGAAAGTATTTATAGCCCAATTTATTAAGGGACGTGAATACTCAGAAATTAAAGCCTTGGAGAGATTTTCTAATAATATCCACTTAAGGCAGTACGGCAGGGGATGTTTTATAGACAGGTGCCCTGATGCTAGGGATGTAAGTTTGGCCGGACAGGGTTTAAAGGAAATAAAACTTATTATGGCCCAGGGCCAATACCATGTAATAATCCTAGATGAAATAAACATAGCCATACATCTGAAACTAGTAGAGCTGCAGGACGTAATAGGCCTTATAAAAGACAAGCCATTAGAAACTGAACTTATACTTACCGGAAGGTTTGCTCCCCAGGCCTTAATGAAGGAAGCAGACCTGGTAACTGAAATGAAAGAAATAAAACACTACTACCAACAGGGCATCTTGGCCCGGGCTGGTATAGAGAAATAGGAAGGATAAAAAAATGAAAAGAATATCTACAGCATTTATAGCATTAGCCATTATTTTAACCCTTGCTTTTGGCATTTCCTGCAGCAGCGGCAATGCCCAGAAGGAAACTGGCTCTATTATGGTTACGGATGGCATAGGGATGGAGGTAACCCTCGAGAAGCCGGCAGAAAAGATTATAGTTTTTGCTCCCAGTGTGCTGGAAGTACTGGATAGCCTAAATGCTATGGATAAGGTAATAGGGGTGGATAGCTGGAGTATTGATAGTGGTGAGCCCCTGGCCCAGGGTTTTGAAGCTTATGGGGACTTTAATGGCCCCAATATAGAGAAAATAGCCGAGGCTGATCCGGATTTGGTAATCAGGCTTTCCGGTTCTTCTGAGGAGGATTATGATAAGCTGAGGGCATTAGGCATCACTGTTTACACCTTTGAGGCCCAGAGCCTGGATTGGGCGTATCAGGAGATACTTAACCTGGGATTAATGTTAAATATAGAAGAAGCTCAGCAGCTGAAAGATGAGTTTGAGAGGGAAGTAAATGAAATCTATGCCCAGGTAAAGGATTTAAAACAGGAACACAAGCCTACTGTTTTTTATGAGATATATGACGATCCTTTATGGAGTGCCGGCCTTAATACCTATATAAATGAATTGATAGAGAAAGCAGGGGGTATCAATGTGGTAGCCAAGGATGGTCTGGAAGGTTATGCTGAGTACAGTGTGGAAAAAGTTTTGGAAAACAACCCACAGATAATGATTGCCGGAGATGGAGGCATGTATGAAGCCAAAACAGCAGACATAATTTTAAAGGACAGCAGGTTTTCTACGGTTTCTGCAGTAATAGAGGGTGAAGTATATATAGTGCCGGAGAACTCTATAGTTAGGCCTAACCATAATTCGGTTAAAGGCCTTAGCATGCTGGCCAAGGCGTTTCATCCTGAAATTTTTGGTTCATTTGAGATAATAGAGTAATATATGGTTAACTATATAGTGAAAAGTAATTTTACTCCGGTACAGAAAGGTATTTAATGCATAAAATATATTTTCTGCTAGGAGGAGCCAGGAGCGGAAAAAGCTCATATGCTGAAGAGCTTGCAAGTTCCATACCCGGCAGGGTGGCCTATCTGGCTACTGCCAAGATAACTGACAGTGAAATGGAAAAAAGGGTGGAAATTCACCGGATGAGAAGGCCAGGAGGCTGGAAAACCATTGAACTTAAAGATAAGTTTCTAAAGCCGGGTAAGTTAAAAGAACTGAATCTGGAAGGCACGGAAGTGCTGATAGTGGACTGTATAACCAACCTGCTTTATCGCTTGTTGGAAGACCACCAGCTGGACCAGCTGAGCATAATACCTAACCAGGTGGAGCAAAAAATCGAGCAGGAAGTAAGTGATTATTTTGATTACTTCTGTACCTATATAAAGACAATTAAAGCCGATGTTATACTGGTCTCCAATGAAGTGGGCATGGGACTGGTACCTCCTTACCCCTTGGGCAGGGTGTTCAGGGATCTCATGGGTACCATAAACAAGCAGTTGGCTTTGGTAGCGGATGAAGCCTATTTTTTTATAGCAGGAACCAGGCAGAGGTTAAAATAATGAGGGGTTTTCTAAATGCAATTGGTTTTTTAACTATTTTCCCCCTGCCGGGAAGATACGGCTACCAGTCCAATTTTTCGCCTGCCCTAAGCTATTTTCCCCTGACAGGGCTTTTATTGGGTATAATCATATCTTTAATTTTCTGGATATCCAGCTTGCTGCTGCCGGCCTTGGTAGCTGCAGCCCTAGCGGTGGTGGCCGAAGCCTTGCTTACGGGAGGCCTGCATTATGACGGCCTGGCAGATGTGTTTGACGGTATTTTTTCTGGGGTAAAAAAACCGGAAGGCATAATGGCAATCATGAAAAAAAGTGATATCGGTACTTTTGGGGTAATGTCAGTGGTGCTGGTACTGTTGTTAAAGGTTAGCTTGATTTACTACCTGTACATGCATCATAGCCATAATGTCTTCTCTTTTATAGCTGTATTGGCTTTTTCTTTTTGCTGGGGACGGTGGTCCATGGTCTATGTAGTTGCCAAATACCCTCCAGCCAGCAGACAGGGACTGGCAGCCCGGTTTTATTCCCCTGTAAACAAAACCAGGTTCATAATAGCTACCTCCTATGCCTTAATAGGGTATGTGGTAGTAGTTTTAGCTGCCCAGGCCGGGGGGCCAGGTTTAATGTCTGCCTCTATTTCAGCAGTGCTGCTAATAGGAATTAAAGCCATAATAGCTTTTCTGGTTAGTTTCCTGGCAGCAGCAGCTTTTAGCCAATTCTTATCTAAAAAATTGGGAGGCATAAACGGGGACGCAGCGGGAGCTGTATCCCAGGTAATGGAAGTTACCTTCCTTTTATGGTCATTAATGATGGTATTTTAAATTGAGAAGAACTATTAAATACACCATAATATTGCTGTTTATACTTTTGGCTTTAGCCCTGGTGGCAGCTTCCTTGGGTTCTGCCAGCATTTCCCTTAAGGATACGGCTAAAATCATCGGCAGCTATATACCGGGCATTAGAAACCTGATAGATGCCAGCCATATAAGTGCCAATGAATTTGCCATAATTTCCCAAATCAGGCTTCCCCGGATTATAATTTCGGTACTGGCCGGGATTGCTTTAGCTTCCAGCGGAGTCATATTTCAAGGAATCTTTAGAAACCCCATGGCTGATCCCTATATTATAGGGGTGTCAGCAGGGGCATCGTTTGGAGCTACTATCGGGCTTATATTTGCTTCAGGTATCCGGTTGGCATCTATTTCTTTAGTAAGCCTGTTTGCTTTTGCTGGGGCACTGGGAGTAACTTTTTTAGTCTATAGTATCAGTAGGACAAAGGGCAGGGTATCAGTATTGACCCTGCTGCTGGCAGGAGTAGCCATCAGTGCCATGTTAAGCTCTATTAATTCCTTTATACTGATGTTTCAATCCCAGGACCTGGCCAGGGTGGTATTCTGGCTTATGGGAAGTTTTACTGCAGCCAGCTGGCAGCAGCTGGCCATAATTGGACCTATTATTATAGTACTGTTTATTGTTGCTGCTTTCTTTATGACTGAACTGAATATTATTTCTTTAGGGGACCAGAGGGCAACCCAGCTGGGAGTAAATACCGACCAGGTAAAAAAGATACTGCTGGTGCTAGCTTCCCTGATTGCGGCAGCAGCGGTATCGGTAAGCGGCATAATTGGTTTCGTGGGCCTTATTACCCCCCATATTTTAAGGCTGATAGTAGGTCCCGACCACAAAATCCTTTATCCTACTTCAGCATTGGCGGGAGGAATTGTCCTATTAGCTTCAGATACCTTGTCCCGCATGGTGCTGGTTCCCCGGGAGATACCGGTAGGCATTATCACCTCTATAATAGGAGTGCCTTTCTTTATTTACCTGTTGGTTAGGTCTAAAAGGCAGGTGTTTTAATTGGACATGCTGTCTTTATCCAACCTCAATTTTTCCTATAATGGAGCCCCGGTCTTAAAAGATATCAGTTTTAAGGTGCAGGAACGCCAGTTTATATCTATACTGGGTCCCAATGGCAGTGGTAAGTCTACCCTTATAAACATTATAAGCAGGGTGCTGAAAAACTATAGGGGCCAGGTCATTGTTGCCGGAAAAAACCTGGCTGGACTTCATCCCCGGCAGGCAGCCAGGCTGGTGGCAGTAGTACCCCAATCTACCCATCCCGGATTTGACTTTACGGTAAAACAGATTGTAGCTATGGGCAGGTACCCTTACCGGGACCGGCTGGAAGCCGGTAGCAGTGCCGATAAAAAGATAGAAGATATAATAGAGAAGGTCCGTATACAAAATTTGACCCACCGAAAATACCATGAATTGTCCGGGGGTGAAAAACAGAGGGTAATAATTGCCCAGGCCCTGGTACAGGACACGCCCTTGCTGCTGTTGGATGAGCCTACCAGCCATTTGGATATTAATTTTCAGATAGAGCTGATGCAGCTAATAAAGGACTTAAATACCATTGATGGAAAGACGGTAATAGGTATTTTTCATGATATTAATCTGGCCATACAGTATGCGGATAAGGTGATGCTGCTAAAGGAAGGAAATCTGTTTGAGTATGGTACGGTAAATGAAGTAATTACTACTGAAAACATTGAAAGGGTGTTTGGCAGTGAGGTTTATGTAGCTAAAAACCCCTTTAGCGGCAAACTTTATGTAAATCCTACCTTCAGCCTGTCAACAGGGGCGGGCAGGGATTTAAAGAACATAAGGGTACATGTGATAGGGGGAGGGGGAGCAGCTACTTCAGTGCTTAACCTGCTCCACTCGCAAGGCTACCGCCTCTCCTGCGGGGTGGTAAATAATCTGGATACCGATCAGGGGACAGCACAGAGGCTGGGCATTCCTTTTGTAAGTGAGGCCCCTTTTTCGCCCATAAGCCGGCAATCCCAGGACCGTAATTTAGAATTTATAAAGGGCAGTGATTATGTGATATTACCTTCGGTAGCAATTGGGAATGGTAATTTTTCCAACCTGGCTTCTGCCCGGCAAGCCCAACAAATGGGCAAGAAGGTAATAATAATGGGAGGTAAAGACATGTCGGGCCGGGATTATACCCAAGGCAAGGCATCCGTGCTGTTTGAGGAGATAATAGAAGCAGGGGCAGAAGTGATTTCCTCAGAGTCCCAGCTGCTCGGTCTTTTAGCCAAGCCAAAGGGCCACAGTTGAGTGGTTGGCTTAGCTTGAACTTAAACTTTAAACCAATAATATATATCAAGTTTATAAATAACGGTTTATTAATAAACCTAAATTTAATAAAATTTAAATTATGAAAAACAAAAAAGGCCTGGTACTGGTTAATACCGGTGACGGCAAAGGCAAAACTACCGCTGCCCTGGGACTTGCTTTAAGGGCTGCTGGGCACCAGCAGAAGGTTTTGATACTGCAATTTATAAAAGGCTGCTGGATTTCTGGGGAAGTTAGGGCCATAAGCAGCATACCCCAGATAGAAATAAAGCAGCTGGGTTCAGGGTTTATACCTTTTAAGCAGGGTAAGCCCCTAATAAATCCAGAGTTGAAAATGGAAGCAGAGCAAGCCCTGCAGTATGCCCTAGAGCAGGCTAAAAACAGTTCCTATGACCTAATCATTTTAGATGAGATAAACAACATGGTAGATTATGGTCTGGCCAGTCCGGAACAGGTATTAAATATAATAAATAATAAAAAACCGGAAATGGTGTTAGTGCTTACCGGCAGAAATGCTCATCCTAAAATAATAGAAGCTGCGGATACAGTAACTGAAATGAAACAGATAAAGCATGCTTTCCAGCATGGTATAAAGGCCATCAAGGGAATAGAATACTAACAGAAAGGAACCAATATGGAATGCAGAAAAGAGCAGAACCTGAAAATCTGTAATTGCAGCTATGAACCCTGTCCCCGCAAAGGCATATGCTGCCAATGCATAGAATATCACCGGAACATGGGCGAACTTCCTGCCTGCTATTTTGGACCTGAGGCAGAAAAGACCTATGACCGTTCTATACAACATTTTATAAAATTAAACAGTTAGGCCATGGCGGTAAAAGCATTAGAGATAAACAATTTATCGGTAACCCTGGGCAATAAAAAAATATTAGAGGATATCACCTTTTCCATAGATGAAGGGGACTTCTTAATTATTATAGGACCTAATGGGTCCGGTAAGACTACCCTAATTAAAGCAATCCTTAATTTGGTTCCCTACAGCGGCCAGATAAAAGTGTTTGGAAAGGCGGCATCCGGACTGCATAGCTACCGGGGTGTTGCTGGTTATGTACCCCAAAAATTTGAATTTGACCGCACCTTCCCGGTTACAGTGGCAGAAGTTATAGCCATGTCCCTGGGATCAGGCAAAAAAAAGAAGGACTGGGTAAAAGAAAGGGTAGAGTGGGCTTTAGGCCAGGTAGGGATGTCCGGCTACGGCGGGGTTAAGCTGGGGACCCTTTCCGGGGGCCAGATACAGAGGGTATTAATAGGGAGGGCAGTGGCCAGCCATCCCCGTATCATCTTCTTTGACGAGCCTCTGGCGGGGGTTGATGTTAAAGGCGAAGACAGCTTCTACCACCTTATAAACCATCTAAAAGAGAGCCAAAAATTAACGGTAGCCCTGATATCCCATGACGTTACAGTAGTAAACCTGTATGCTGATAAGGTAGCGGCTTTAAACCGTATTCTGGTAGGATTTGGACCGCCAGGCCAGGTACTGGTCCCTTTAAAATTAGAAAAAGCTTACGGCAAGGGTTTTGGCATATTTAAGCATAAGGAGTGCCTGGAAAAACCACAGGAAGAGCTTACTGCCGATGATATTAAAAGGTGCAAATTGTACGGAGAGTGATATGGCAGATTTTTTTATATATCCTTTTTTACAGAGAGCCCTTGTTTCCGGACTGGTCATAGGCATTACCTGCTCCCTGATAGGAGTGTTTGTGGTACTCCAGAAAATGTCTTTTTTTGCCAATGCCATAGCCCACTCTTCTCTGGCAGGTATTGCGCTGGGTTTTCTGATAGGAATAAATCCCATGATCAGCGCGGTAATATTTGGCATAATCATTGCCCTACTTATCTCTTACCTTAAGAACAAAAGCACCCTTTCGGTGGATACCATAATCGGTATATTTTTGCCCACTTCCATGGCTATAGGGGTATTAATAATAGGACTGTTAAAAAGCTATAAACCGGACCTGTTAAGCTACCTGTTTGGAAACATATTGGCCATAGACCGGTTTTACATGTATCTATCTTTAGGGCTGGGGTTGGCAGTAATCCTTATTATGGCCGTATTTTTTAAACCCTATATGTTTATGGCTTTTGACCGGGAGCTGGCTGCCCTGCAGGGGGTAAAAGTAGTGGTATACGATTACCTATTTGTAATTATGGTAGCAGCTACCGTGATTATCAGCACCAAGGTGCTAGGCATAATCCTGGTAAGCGCTTTGATTGTAATTCCTGCTGCCTCTTCCAAAAACATTAGCACCAATTTTACCCAGATGGTAGTTTTCTCAATTATATTTGGATTTCTTTCCAGCCTGCTGGGGCTGTTTTTATCCTATATTCTAAACCTGGCGTCAGGGGCTACCATCATCATGGTTAGCGCTGCTATATTTTTTATTACTTTGGCTTGCAGGAAAGCGAGGCTATCTTCATGAACCTATACCAGCATCAGTTTGATACTACTATAGGCAGACTTTATTATGTATGGGATGGACAAGAGAATCTATGCTATCTTGGAAATGACATTAAACGGCTGGACCAGTTTAAGAAGCTGGCCAAATCAAGCACCGGGCTTGGAGGCTGGCCTCAGCTGGAAGAAGAAATATATAGGTATTTGGCAGGCCAGTTAAAAAATTTTAAAATAAACACTAAATTATTGTATGGCTCACCCTTTTTTCGAAAGGTACTGGACAGCTTAAAGACAATAGGATACGGGCAAATGGTCAGCTACCGTGAGCTGGCAGGCCTTTCCGGCAGCAGTAAAGCCTGGAGGGCAGTGGGTACAGTGATGGGCAAGAACCCTATAATGATTATCATTCCCTGCCACCGGGTAATAAAAAGCAGCGGCCAGGCGGGAAACTATTCAGCAGGTATACCCATAAAGCATTTTTTGCTCCAACTGGAATCTCCCAAAGGCCATTAATCCCAGAATATGCTTTTGGCCGCACCCAGGGCCCCGGGGTTAAAATCATAGGCGGCGCTGGCTTCGCAATGTACTGCATATCCGCACAGGCTGCAGTTGTAGCTGCTTAACCGGTGCTTGAGGTAACAGCCGTAATGAAGTGTTTGGTCAGGCTCTGTATTGGCTATCAGAAAATCATGGCATTTCCAGTGGTTATCCTTTAAAGACTCCAGGCAACTAAAGGAATCCAGGACGGGATAACCCTCTTTTTTTAGCCTGATAAGCTTATCTAGAACCTTTGTCCGGTCGCTGTAGTCCAAAGGCAGTGTTTTTATACCGGGAAAGGGGTAAATAAATTGGACAGTTACCCCAAAAATCTTTCCCTTTAAAAACCGGACTAGTTGTTCAATATAGAGGTAATTTATGCTGGATATGGTAATATTGGCTATTATTTTCATATGGGGATGTGCGGCTATATTATCCATAATATGGTCAAAACAGGTTCCCCTAATCTGGTCATGAATCTGGCGGGGGCCATCCAGGGATACAAAGTAAAGGTCAGGATTGGCCCGGTCTAAGTCCAGAATCCCATTGGTGGTAATTCCCACTGAGAAAAAAAGGGTTTTAGCTTTCTCCACCAACTTATCCAGGTGGGGGTAGAGCAGGGGTTCCCCTCCTTCAAATATCACTAGCCTTACTCCTTGGCGGTAAAGCTTTTGCAGCAGGGCTTCTGCCTCCTTTATATCCATATAGGCAGGTGAAGGCTTATTCCAAAAAGGGCAGTGCGAGCATTTAAGGTTGCAGCGGTAGGTAACTTTAAAGCTGGCCAAAAGCGGTTTACGCTGGGCGGCAAATAACCTGGCTTTTAAGGCATAACCCGCCAGATAAAGGATTTGACTAACCTTTGATCTACCTATTGTCAATTTAATTACCAGTTCTGTAAATAATGAATTGATAATATCATGGGCAAGCTTTAAAATATAGTTGTTAGAAGTAAACAAAGGAGCAATATTGGGTTTTATGGAAAACCTCAGGAAGTTTTTTTCTCCACCAGTTTCTACCTCTAATTTTGTAGAGTTTAAAGTAAAATGCGAGCGTTGTGGAGAAGAGATTGAAGTAAAAGCCAGGAAAAGCAGTGACATTGCCAGGATATATGAAGATGAGGGCCCTTCCGGAGCCTCCTTTTATTTACGCAAGGAGATCCTGGGCAATAAATGTAATAATCTTATCTATGTCAGCATGTATTTCAGCCCTTCTTTTGAAGTACTGTCCCGGGAGGTAAAGGGAGCTGAATTTGTGGATTAATTTAGATATAAAGCAAGTTTTATGTTAAACTTTTGAAGTTACTTTATACATAGGCCAATAAAGATGGAGAAGAGCAAAAACCTATCGGTGTTAATCCTTGCTGCCGGCAAGGGAAAACGAATGAAATCTTCCAAGCCTAAAGTCCTACATCAAATTTTATCCAAACCCATGCTCTACTATATTTTAAACAGCGTTTATGGGCTCTGCCCTCTAAATGTAGTAGTAGTAGTAGGCCATCAAAAAAATCTGGTGAGAAAATACCTAAAAGATAATTATCCCCAGGCTTTGACCATAGAGCAAAATCCCCAGCTGGGAACCGCCCATGCCGTCAAATGTGCTGCTTCCTTAAAAAGGGAGATGGGCAGTTTGGTTCTGGTGCTGAGCGGAGACTGCCCCTTGATATTAAAAGATACATTGAAACAGCTGGTAGCAAGGATGACTGGTACTGGCAGCAGCGCTGCCATATTAAGCACCGAGGTGGAAGACCCAACCGGTTACGGGAGGATAATAAAGGATAGCAGGGGCAAGGTACTAAAAGTGGTAGAGCACAATGATACTACACCCCGCCAGCAATCAATTAATGAAATCAATACCTCCATATACTGTTTTGACCGGGATAAGCTGTTTGATAAAATAGAGGAAGTAGGTTCAGACAATTCCCAAAAAGAGTATTATTTAACCGATGTGATAGAAAAGATGGTTAATTCAGGCCAAAGGGTAACCACCTATAAATTGCAGGATTCGGTGCAGGTGCTGGGCGTAAATGACCGGGCCCAGCTGGCGGATGCTGAAAAAGTGATAAGACAGAGAATAAATTACAGGCTCTCCCTGCAGGGAGTAAGCATAAAAGACCCGGCCCAGACCTATATACAGGATACGGTTACTATCGGAATAGATACAGTAATAGAGCCTTGCTGCTTTATTGAGGGCAATACATCAATTGGAACTGGCTGCCGGATAGGGCCTTTTACCCAGATTAAAGATGCTTCCATAGGTAAAAATACCACCATAACCAATTCGGTAATAGAAGGTTCCCTGGTAGGGGAGCATAACTACATTGGACCTTTTAGCTATCTCGGTCCCGGAGTAGTAACTTCAAGCCATCAAAGCTGTAAAAGTTATTACAACCTGGGGTGCGGGGATAGCGAACTGGTTAAGGGTAAGAGGAAAAGCTAAACAGGGTTTTGCTTAAGGCAGGAAGATAAAATAAATATAAAAAATTTAAATTAAAAGGGAGACATTAAATGAGAGATTATCCTACCAACCGCAGAATGATGCTTTTTTCAGGCTCATCTAATATTGCGCTGGCCGAGCATATAGCTGAGCAGCTGGGAGTCTCTTTAGGCAGGGTAGACCGTAAAAAGTTTAAGAACGGTGAAATTTATGTAAAGTTTGAAGATAGCGTAAGGGGCGCTGATGTATTTTTGATACAAACCTGCAGCGAGCCTGTAAATGACTACATCATGGAACTGCTTATAATGATAGATGCCTTAAAAAGGGCTTCTGCCGGGATGATAAATGCAGTAATACCTCATTATGGTTATGCCCGCCAGGATAAAAAAGCTGAAGGAAGGGAACCTATTACTGCCAAGCTGTTCGCGGATTTGCTGGAAGTGGCCGGTATGGACAGGATGATAGTTATGGACCTGCATACTGCTACCATACAGGGATTTTTTGACGTACCGGTAGACCACATTACAGCCATTCCCATCCTTGCCAAGTATTTTAGAACCTTGAATATCACTAATGGGGTAGTGGTAAGCCCCGATGTGGGAGGGGTTAAAAGGGCTAGTATTTTAGCTAATCAGCTTCATTATCCCCTGGCCATATTTGATAAGAGAAGGCCTTCCCAGAATGTGGCAAAAATTGAGCATTTGGTAGGAGAAGTAGAGGGCAAAGATGCAATTCTGTTTGATGACATGATTGATACCGGGGGAACCCTGGTAGAAGCCATTGAAATGCTGCTGGATAATGGTGTAAAAAGGGTATTTGCTGCTGCTACCCACCCCATATTTTCAAATGATGCCATACATTTGCTCCAGAATTCCAGGGCAGAGCAAATAGTGGTGGCAGATACCTTGCCTATAAACCGTCCTTATAACCATGATAAAATAAAAGTGGTTTCAGTGGCGTCCCTGCTTGCAAAAACCATAAAAAAAGTTTATCATTGCAAGTCTGTAAGCGAGTTGTTTAAAGGTGAAAATCTGGTTTAATTAAATTAAAGGTAGGTGCAATAAATGGAAAGTTTAAGCTTAGTTGTAGATAAGAGGGAAGATAAAGAGCTGGGAAATAATGCGTCCAAGAGGCTCAGAAGGGATCATTTTATCCCTGCGGTAATGTATGGTCTGGCCAAGGAGCCACTGACCCTGAAGGTGGATGCCAAAAAATTTAGCCAGGTAATAAAAGGCAAGGGTACGGCAAACCTTATCTTTGACCTTTCAGTTAACGGTTCGAAAAAGAAGGAAGCGGTAATTTTAAAAGATATTCAGAAGCATCCCATAACCAGGGACTTTCTGCATTTGGACTTCCTAAGGATTGAAATGGCCAAGGAAGTAGAAACCCAGGTGCCCATACAGATAATTAATGACGATATTGCTGTGGGGGTAAAAGAAGAAGGCGGAGTAATGCAGCATAGTCTAAGAGAGCTCCATATAGCCTGCTTGCCTATGGATATTCCGGAAAGTATTGTTTATGACATTAAAGACTTAAAGCTGGGAGAAACAGTTAAGGTAGAGGATTTGAAAGTGGGCGATGAAGTCAGGATCATTAGCGACCCCAGTGAAGTTATAGTATCTATAATCCATCCTTCTCAACTGGTGGAAGAAGAAGTGGAAGAAGAAGTCGAGGGTGAACCTGAACTGATAGGCAGGGAAGGGGAAGAAGCAGAAGAAGCCCAAGAAAAGCCTGCGGAAGCTTCAGAGGCCCCGGAGCAGGAATAATAAATCAGACATGATTTTAATAATAGGCTTAGGTAATCCTGGAAAACAATATGAATTGACCAGACATAATGTGGGATTCATGGCGGTGGACAGGATTGCTGGTAACTTTAAGGCCGGCAGTTTCAGCAAGTTTAATGCAGAAATTTTTCAGTTCAAATACGGCCAGGCCAAATTAATGATGGCCAAACCCCTAACCTTTATGAACAATAGCGGCAGCGCAGTAGCTGCCTTGTTAAAACATTATGATATCCAGACTGGCTCTCTGCTGGTAATGCATGATGATATGGACATAGAGCTGGGTAATATAAGGTTCAAATCAGGGGGAAGCACTGCCGGGCACAAGGGCCTGGAGTCAATAGTAAAAGCTACTGGCAGCCAGAGGTTTAACCGGTTGCGGATAGGCATAGGGAGGCCTCCCGGCTCCCAGGATCCTGCAGATTATGTGCTGGAGCCTTTCAGCTTAAAGGAAACAGAAGAGCTTGAATTTGTGTTTAACACTGTTTCTGAGAGTATTGAGGATTACCTGGAGAGCGGCTTGGACTATGTGATGAATAAGTATAACTAAGCTAAATACATTAGAATTAATTTTTGACTTTCCATTCAAACATGTTACTTGATCTATTTTGTACCCAGGATGAGTTTAATAAGGTTTTAGACCTTGTGTCCCGTAAAAAAGACCATATGAGTATCGGTACCCAGGAAGATATATGGCCTTTTCTTATAGCCTTTTGGGCTAAAAAATTTCAGGGGCCATTGCTGGCCATAACTTCTACCCGGGACCGGGCCCAGGAGCTGGCAGTAGAAATATCGGGGCTGCTTTCATGTCCGGTATTAAACTTTCCCAGTCCGCCTACTTCCATCTATTATAAAAATAAACCTCCGGACTTACAGCAGATTGCTCCCCGGCTTAAGGTTCTAAAGGAGGCCTCGAAATGCAAATGCCCCCTGGTAATAGTAGCCAGCATAAATGCCTGCCTTAACCTGATGAATCCCCAGAAGTTAAAAATGGCAAAACCACTGCCGGTTTTCCAAGGTAATACCTTGGATAGAAACCAACTGGTTAGCTGGTTGCTGGAACAGGGCTATGAACGGGTAAATATGGTTTATGACCGGGGTGAATTTAGTATTAGGGGGTCAATAGTAGACATATTCGATGTAACCATGGATTCTATGCTGAGGCTGGATTTCTATGGGGATGAAGTAGAAAAAATATATAGTTTGGATCCGGCAACCCAAAAAAAACTGGCTGAGCATAAAGGAACAGAAATATTTCCCTATTTTGATCCCTGGCAGTTAGAAGCGGGTAAAAACATAATGTCTCTGCAACAATATTTAAGGGGGCAGTGTAAAAGTCTCACCGTAGCTGTTTGTGATCCGGTAGAAGTTAAGGTAAAAATGTCCAGTGACCGGGATATTTTAGCCAAAATATTGGAAGAGGACCTGGAAAAAACTGTTTTGGATAAGATTGACCAGCTGGACCAGTATCTGCTGGCTTCCGAAGCTATTGGAGATTATGCTTCAGCATTACTGGAATTAAATTCGGCTGCAGCGGTTAATGCCAGTGAAATAAAGCTGGGTATAGAAGGGCAGAAAAGAAGTTTTGCCCAGCCAGAAACATTTATAGAGAATTTGAAAAAGGATTTTAAGCTTAAAAAAAAGGTCTATATCGCGGTTTCCAACCCCAAGAGAAAAGAAAAAATTAAAAAAATAATAACGGAAAACGGGTTATCCTTTACACAGCAGGGCCAGGGCCAGTCCAGGGTAGCCCTTTTGCTGGATAAAAATTTGCTTCATGGTTTTAGGACCAAGAAGGTATCTGTTTATGGAGAATTGGATATTTACCAAAAACAGGAAATCATTGCCCGGGATGAAATCATCCAATCCTTGCAAGAGCTGGAAAGTTTTCAGCGGGGACAATACCTAGTACATAAGACCCATGGCATAGGCAGGTATGTGGATATAGTGTCCAGGCAGGTAGGGGGATACAAAAAAGACTATTTCTTAATAGAATATGCCAACCGGGATAAGCTTTATGTCCCTACCTGGCAGGCAGACCGTATTACCCGCTACATTGGCCAGGAAAACCCCCAGATAAATACTTTAAATTCAAGGCAATGGGAGCAGCAAAAAAGGAAAGTCAGAAATTCGGTAAAAAAGCTGGCTTTTGATCTTTCCCTGCTGTATGCTCAGAGGCAGGCCATGGAAGGGCATCCCTTTGTAGTGGATACGCCATGGCAAAGGGAAATATCTAATTTGTTTCCTTTTACTGAAACCCCCGATCAGGTAAAAGCCATTGAGAAGGTAAACCAGGCCATGGCCCAGCCCAAACCCATGGATATGCTGGTTTGCGGAGATGTTGGCTTTGGAAAAACTGAAGTGGCTATCCGGGCAGCTTTTGCTGCTATCGAATCGGGAAAACAGGTAATGATGCTGGTGCCCACTACTATTCTCTCTGATCAGCATTACCAGAATTTTAACCAGAGATACCGGGACTATCCGGTACAGCTGGAGGTACTTACCAGGTTTAGGAAAAAAAGCAGCCAGAATAAAATTATTGAGGCTTTCAATCAAGGCAAAATAGACATGTTGATAGGAACTCACCGGATTTTGCAAAACGACGTAAACCCCCCTAACCTAGGTTTGATTATCGTGGATGAAGAGCAAAGGTTTGGTGTGGGCAGTAAAGAAAAGATCAAACTGTTAAAAAAGAATGCGGATGTTTTAACCCTGACCGCTACCCCTATCCCCAGGACCCTGTATATGTCTTTAACCGGAATAAGGGATATGGTGGCCATAAATACCCATCCTGAAGGCAGGAACCCCATAGAGACTTTTGTAGGGGAAAAAGATGATTTGGTAGTAAAGCAGGCCATAGAAAGGGAGATTGGCAGGGGCGGCCAGATATATTATGTCTTTAACCATATAAAGGGTATACAGAGTAGGATGGAATACCTTCAGAGGCTGGTGCCCCAGGCCAAAATCGCCCTAACCCATGGCCGGATGAAAGGGGAAAAAATTGAACAGGTGATGTCTGATTTCGTGGATAGGAAATACCATATACTGCTTACTACCACCATCATTGAATCTGGAATGGACATAAGCAATGTTAATACTTTGATGGTGGAAAATGCCCATAATTTCGGGCTTTCCCAGCTTCACCAGTTAAGGGGAAGAGTGGGAAGGTCCACCGAGAGGGCTTATGCCTATTTCTTTTATCCCAAGATGAAAAATTTAAGCCTGACTTCTTTAAGGAGGTTAAAGGCGCTGGCAGAATATACGGATCTGGGTGCCGGCTACAGCATAGCTTTAAGGGATATGGAAATCAGGGGAGCAGGGGAGCTGCTGGGTCCCAGGCAGAGCGGGCATATGGGAAGTGTAGGTTTTGACATGTATTGCCAGATAATTAAAGAGGAAGTGGCTAAGCTTAAGGGCCAGGAAGTAAAACAGGATATCAATGTCCAGATAGAAGTGCCGGTGAGTGCCTATATTCCCAAGAGTTTCATACCTAAAGAAAAAGACCGCTTAAACCTATACCGTAACCTGGGCCAGGCTGAAAACATAGGCAAGATAGAGCAGTCTGCTGAAGCCATAAAGGATAGATATGGTAATTTACCTCCCTCGGTTTCCAACCTGATATACCTTGCTAAGATAAAAAACCTAATGCAGCAGGCAGAAATATCCAGCATGGTCTACCACAACCAGAACCTAATATTTAAAAAGCTCAGTTTGGATATGGGTACGGAAAAATTAAAAAATATCGATCCCCATTTATCCTATAATCACCGGGGGCGCCAGCTGGTCCTAAAAATAATTGACAACCATATCAATTTAGGTTTAGTTTATAATATCCTAAATGTTATAATAAACACCATAGATTTGAAAAAGGAAAAGAGGTTATCAAATTGAAAAGAGCTATTTTATGGGGCACATTTTTTCTTTTATTGGTATCAATAATTGCCCTTACCGGCTGCACCCAGGCAGCAGCGGTGGTAAATGGGGAAAAGATAGATTCTAAAGAAATTGACACTTATTTTAATTTCTTTAAAACTCAGGATACCCAGGGCTTACTTGACCAGGACCAGCAGGCTGTTGATGATATGCAAACTAATATCCTGGACTCGTTGATAGTGGTAAAACTGCTGCAGCAGTATGCCCAGCAAGAGGGGATAGCGGTAAGCGATGAAGATGCAGAAAAACAGCTTCAAGAAATAATTGCCACCTATCCTTCTGAACAAGAGTTTGACCAGGCCCTAGAGACTATGACTATTGACCGGGGATTTTTAACCAGGGAATTAAAAAACCAGCTACTCCGAGCTGCTATCTTTGACCAGGTAACGG
This sequence comes from Actinomycetota bacterium, assembly GCA_028698215.1. Lineage (NCBI taxonomy): Bacteria > Bacillati > Actinomycetota > Actinomycetota bacterium. The sequence goes on from JAQVDY010000021.1 coordinate 17,009, forward strand.
CAGAGGTGGAAGTTACCGCAGAAGAAGCACAATCCTTTTATGAGGAAAACAAGGAAAGCTTGTTCCTGGTTCCGGAGAAAATTGAAGTAAGCCATATTTTAGCTAAATATGAGGTGGAGGAAGGCCAAACTGAAATTACGGAAGAGGTAAGGAAGGCAGCCAGGGATAAGATAGAATTTGTTCAGCAGGAGCTGGAAGAAGGCCAGGACTTTAAACAGGTCGCACAGGAATATTCAGACGATACCGCTTCCGCTGAAAATGGCGGGGAACTAGGTTTGGTGGCCAAAGGAGAAATGATAGAGTCATTTGAACAGGTAGCATTCAGTTTAGGTATAGGGGAAATTAGCGATATTGTTGAAACTGAATACGGCTATCATCTTATTTATGTAACTGATAAACAGGAAGAGTATATCAAGGATCTTGACGAAGTTAAGGAGACGGTAATAGCCTATATTGAAAATGAAGAGAAAAACCAGGTATGGGCTGACTTTATATACAGCTTAATTGATATAGCAGAAATTGAGTATAAGACCGATATCAAGAGCCAGTTAAATGAAAAGCCCCCCATTGAGGGAGGGGATCAGCAATAGTGAATTTTAGTCCGGAAGAGATAAACAAGATAGAAAATAGTGAAGAATTATTTACTTTGCTGCTGTCTGTAATGGAAAAGCTTAGGTCGGAGCAAGGTTGTGTATGGGATCGGGAGCAGGACCATGGAAGTCTTAAAAATAACCTGGTTGAAGAAACCTATGAAGCGGTGGAATCAATAGAAAACCATGACTGGGATTCCTTAAAAGAAGAATTGGGGGATTTATTGCTGCAGGTGGTATTTCATAGCCAAATAGGTAAAGAAGAAGGAAATTTTAACATCAATGATGTTTTAAAAGGAATAATTAACAAGCTGGTTAGGCGCCATCCCCATGTATTCGGCTGCCAGCAAGTAGACAGTTCCCGGGAAGTGCTGGAGAACTGGGAAGTTATAAAAAAGAAAGAAAGAAAACAGAAAAACCAGGAAGATAAAACCATCTTTTCCGGTATTCCCCGCATCCTTCCTGCCCTTCATTATGCTAATGAAGTCCAGAGAAGAGCCGCCAGGCTGGGCTTTGACTGGGATAAACCGGAGCAGGTTCTGGAAAAGGTAAAAGAGGAAACAACAGAGCTGGAGGATGAACTACCTATAGGTAACCTGCCAAGAATTGAGCATGAAATAGGGGATCTTTTATTTTCAGTGGTTAACTTAAGCCGCAAGCTGGGCCTGGATGGTGAGTACATCCTTAAGGAAAGCACCAAAAAATTTACTGAGCGGTTCAATTTTATGGAAGAATATGCAGCTAAAAACAATATGGATTTTAAATCCTTGCCTTTAACTGAAAAGGATAAGTTATGGGAAATAGCCAAAAAATCCCTTTAAACCAAAAAGTAAAGGTCGTTGCCACAATCGGTCCTGCCTGCAGTGAACCATATATGCTGCAGTCTATGATAGAAAACGGTTTGGATATTGCCAGAATCAATACTTCTCATGCCGGGGAGAAGGAAGTTACTGATCTGGTAGGACTGATAAGGAAAATTTCAGGGAAACTGGGTACTAATACTGCTATTATGATTGATCTCCAGGGCCCCAAGATAAGGATCGGAAAAATGGAACAGGATTTGATGGTAAAGAGGGGAGATATATTAAGCTTTACCCCCCAGCCGGTTAAGCAGGTCTATGATCCTGATAAGGGTATTATGCTGGAGGTAAGCTACAGCAAGCTTATTGAGGACATTAAAAAGGAAGGGACCCTCTATATTGATGATGGCCTCATTGAATGCAGGATATTGGAAATAGACAAGCGGCAATCTTTAGCCCGGTGTGAAGTCATAAGAGGAGGAATGATTCAATCCCATAAGGGCATTAACCTTCCCGGCGTACGGCTAAGTTTGGATTCGGTTACCGAAAAGGATCTTTATTTTTTAGATTTAGGCATAAGCCTGGGAGTTGATTTCATCGCCCAGTCTTTTGTAAGGGAAGCTCATGATATTGAAATAGTAAGAAAGGCTATAAAAAAGAAAAAAGGCACCCAGATGATAGTGGCTAAAATTGAAAAACATGAAGCTATTAATAATTTTAGTTCTATATTGCAGCAGGCAGATGCCATAATGATAGCCAGAGGTGATTTGGGGATAGAAATCGATGAAGAAGATGTTCCAATTCTGCAAAAAAAGATAATCAAGGAAACCAACCAGGCAGGTAAGCCGGTCATAACCGCTACCCAGATGCTGGATTCCATGATGAGAAACCCCAGGCCTACCCGGGCAGAAGTCAGCGACGTGGCCAATGCCATTCTTGACGGTTCTGATGCCATCATGCTTTCGGGAGAAACCGCAATTGGAAAGTACCCCTTAGAGTCACTGCAAATGATGACTAAGATAATAAATAAAACCGAACAGGAATTAGAAACTGGCTCGTGGTTAAGGCAGAAAGGAGGCTCTGACCAGGATACCATAACTGAAGCCATCAGCTCAGCTTCCTGTGAGATTGCAGACAGGGTACAGGCTAGCACCATAATTACCTCTACCCAGTCCGGCCATACTGCCCGACAGGTGGCCAAAAACAGGCCCCGGAGCATCATAATTGGAGCCAGCCCTTATGACTATGTAGTAAGGCAGCTGATGGTAAGCTGGGGCGTTGTACCGGTAAAAACCAGTTTTGCCGGCAATATAAGTGAAATTATAAATGAAGCCATACAGGCAGGCAAAAAAGAAGGTTACTTGCATAAAGGGGATACGGTAGTAATTACAGGCGGCATACTGGTAAATAAACCGGGAAGTACAAATTTCATCAATGTCAAAAAGATAGACTAATCTTCAGTGAATCTTAATTTCTTAAGTTTTTTATTATCACCGATAAGGGTGATAATATCGTTTTCTTTAAACTTATAGTCCACTGGGGGAGGAGATTGTATGCTCTGTTCCTCTGACTTTACGCTGATTATGGTGACTCCGTATTTATGCCTTAGGTTAAGTTCAATTAAGTCTTTACCTACAATCATGGCAGGAGCTTTCAATTCTATGATGCTTATTTCAGGGCTTACTTCCAAAAAATCAATAATATTGGAGCTGGTAAGGCTTCTGGCCACTCTTTCTCCCATGTCTTTTTCTGGATAAACAATTTTATCAGCGCCTACTTTGTACAGCACCCTGCCTTGGGTTTTGGTTCCTGCCTTGGCAATAATTTTTTTAGCGCCTTTTTCCTTGAGCAAAAGAGTTACCAAAATGGAGTTTTGTATATATTTTTCACCTATACATACAATGCAGGCTTCAAAATCAGGTATTCCAATGGAGCTTAAAATATCTACATCAGTAGCATCACATTTCATGACGTCAGAAATTTCCTCTGATACCCTTTGTATACGGTCCTCTGACTGATCTATGCCTACCACGCTATGTCCGTCCTGGGTAAGGGTACGGGCTACGCTGGCTCCAAACCTGCCTAATCCTATAACCAAAAACTGTTTCTTCATGACTTAACCAATAGTAATACTTTCTTCCGGATAGATAATTTTGTCCTGCGTTCCCCGGATAGCAATAGCTATGGACAAAGTGCTGATACCAATTCTACCAATAAACATACACAGTATCAATATAATCTTGCTTCCTACAGATAGAGACATGGTTATTCCAGTGGAAAGACCTACCGTACCAAAGGCAGATATTACCTCAAACAAGGCCGCTACCAGGGTACATTTTTCAATAATCAATATCCCTATTGTAGAAAATACTATAAGTACGATAGCGGTAAAGGTAATGGTTAGGGCTCTCCTTATAAGCTGGGCAGGAATTCTTCTTTTAAACAAGGTTACCTGCTCCCTTCCCCTTAAGGTAGCCAGGCTCCCTGCAGTAACTACGGCAAAAGTGGTAGTTTTTATACCGCCTCCAGTACTGCCGGGGGAGGCGCCAATAAACATCAGGATGGCTATGAAAAATAAGGTAGCCGGGTTTAGTTTTATCATCTTAACCGTATTGAATCCTGCTGTCCGGGGGGTTACAGATTGGAATATGCTGGTAAATATTTTGGTGACCATATTCTGGTTGCCAATGGAATCGGGGTTTCTAAACTCCAGTAAAAAAAACATTAGCGCTCCAAATGCCAATAGGGAACCTGTAATAATCAATACCAGCTTGGCATGAAGGGACAACTGCCTGGTTTTCCAGTAGGTAATCAGCTCTGACATTACCGGAAAACCCAAGCCCCCTATTATGATTAAACCTATTACTATCAAGTTAATGGGTATATCTGCAGCAAAGGCTTCCAAACTATTGGAGTATAATGAAAAACCTGCATTGTTAAATGCGCTTACCGAATGAAAACCACTGAAAGTTAAAGCACTTCTAAAAGGATAGGAATATTTAAAATATAATACCAAAGACATTAATAGAAATCCTATAAATTCAAAAGCAAAAGTTACTGAAGCAATCAGCATAAAAAACTTATAAGCGCTAAAAGACTGCTGGCGTCCAAAACTGCTGGTAAGGTAAAATTTATCCCTTATATTTATTTTTCGGCCCAGTATTAAACCAAATATGGATCCTACGGTCATAATACCCAGACCCCCCAGCTGGATCATTATCAAAATTACCGTCTTACCTAAATCAGTAAAATAGGTAGGAGTATCCTGTACTATTAGCCCGGTGACACAAATAGCTGAAGTGGAAGTAAACAAGGCATCAATGTAGCTCATATTGCCGCTGTTAGTCATCTGGGGGATGAGCAGTATTGCTGATCCTATTAATATGGCAGAAGCAAAAGCAAACAGAACCTGTTTTGCAATTTGGTTCTGGGTTTTTGAGGAAAATAGGGGTAATTCTTTCATTTTTTTATTGTACTTTACATTAAACAGTTATTTTATTAAATTAACCATACAAATACAATAATATTTTTTTAATGCCTCTTGATGTAAATAAGAACAGGTATTATCATAAAGTTAATTATAAAAATAAAAGTTGAAAAAAATATAGTACAATTAATAATAACTACTTAGTTTTTTTACTTAATAATGAGTAAAAGAGTAAAAGTCATAAGCACCCTTTCCAGGAAGGTAAAGCTCAACATTCTGGTAATCATGGTTTTGCTGTTTATAGGAGTAACTGTGTTCCTATCCTTAAGCCAGGTTTCCAAATTAATGGAAGAAAGGGAAAAGGTTCTGGAGCTGCAGGAAAAGTTAAGCTGGACCAGAAATGAAAATATAAAACTACTGGCCCAGGAAAAAAGCCTTTATTCTGAACAAGGAGTGGAAAGGGAAGCCAGGAGCCAGTTTAATATGACCAAACTGGATGAACAAAATTATTTTGTAGTAGTTGAACAGGATGCTGCCGCCAGCATTAATCAAATGGTGGTATATTCAAATTCTGATTTATGGGAGAATATTAAAATATTTTACCATAATGAAGTTAAAGAAAACTAACCCATGAACACTGCAGCCATAGACGTAGGCACCAATTCAACCCGACTGCTTATAGCAGACATCAAGGATGGAAAGCTTAATACCCTGGTTAGGACTATGGAAATAACCCGTCTGGGAAAAGATTTGGGCCAAACCGGCGTTATATCTGATGTATCTGCTAAAAATACTATAAGGGTATTAAAACGGTACCAGCAGCAAATGCTTGATATGGAGGTTACCAGTTACAGGGCAGTAGGAACCAAAGCCTTAAGGACAGCTAAAAACAGCCATTGGTTCCTGGAGCTTTCCCGGAGGCAGGCCAATATAGTCATTGAAATTATAACCGGAAGGCAAGAAGCTGGTTTAAGTTACAGGGGAGCCATAGCCGATGTTGATATAGGAAGGATCATCAAAAAACCTCCAACCAATGCCCAGGATTGGCTGGTCTTGGATATAGGCGGTGGAAGTACTGAACTTATTATTGGCTCAGGACCTGAACCGCGCAAAGACATGAGTTTGGAAATAGGCTGTGTAAGCCTTACCGAAAGTTTTGATATAGACTATGCTGCTATGGAGGACTATACCTTGAACTATATCAGCAACAGCTTAAAAGAATGGCGGAACAGTAAATTTAAGGCTTCATTAGGACTGGCTGGTACTATAACCACCCTGGCTGCCATCGATTTAGAACTTAAGGTCTATAATAGGGATAAAATACACCATCATATACTGTCTCTGGATAAGGTAAAAGAGCAATACCAGAATTTAAAAAAGATGGACCTGGCCCAGAGAAAAAAATTGGCTGGTCTTCATCCTAAAAGGGCAGATATAATAGTAGCTGGATCCTTCATATTGCTGGCCATAATGGACTTGTTGGATCTTAATTATATAGTGGTCAGCGAGTCAGATATTTTAGACGGAATTATTTACAGTATGTCTGATTTCTGATAGAATATTCTAACTTAAATGCCCGAGTGGCGGAATTGGTAGACGCAACGGACTTAAAATCCGTTGAGGTTTTTCCTCGTGCCAGTTCGATTCTGGCCTCGGGCACCACTTTTAATTAACTCTCTACCAACAACGGGGGCAACCCGTTAGTTAATATCATAAAGCTCGCCCTCTCAAACCGTATCTGGTCCAAATTAATACATGCAGAATAGTCTTATTAGCATTTAAAGGGAATAAGAGCTGGAAGGAAAGACATTGCAAAGAGCATAACTTATACAGTTTGCCCTAGCTGCTTATAGTCCAGCTAGAATAAAAAAGGCCCCAACGAATCTTTTGCCATGGCTTTCACACTTTAGGCTAATCAACACATTGGGACCCTAAAAGTAAAAGCAATACGGTATATCTTTAAAAGATGCTAATTACTATTTACTTTCTTTCGTCTGTAAAGTTCCTTGCCTTTTAAAGCTACCTAACTTTTACTTTATATGTTCATCATAGCAGACCTGTCAAGGGTAGGATTGATTATATCTTACATATAGATGATATTCAGCCAGATAAAAATACTTTAACAATTCAGTTTAAGACCTGATTTAAATATAACCTTAAAATTTTAAATAAAGCTGCTATTGAACCAAAATAAAGATTATAGGGTGTCTCGATAGTTCTAAGGGCATAATTATTAAAATTAAAACTAAGGCTTCTGGCAAGTAAATAAAAAATTTTGATGTTGGTATTAATTTCAGCTCTAATTTAGGAATAATAATACCATACCCCATAATCAATTTTTAAATAACAGTATTTCTTCTGGGCCACCTGGGAGAAATTATAGTTACTTAAAGTTATTTGATTTAGAAAGTATAATTATTATAAAACCTAGCTGGTTTAGAAAGAATGGTAATACAATATACAGTGAGTATAGTTGGTCTAGTTATGATAATAATTTATTCAATTTTTTAATTAGGAGGTAAAAATGGATAATGGTATTGTTCTGGCAATGATTGGTTGCGGGACCATAGGAAAATTTCATGTAAAAAATATCAGGCAAAATTTTTTTAATGTGAAGATAAAATATATTTGTGATGTCGATATAGAAAATGTTAAAAAATGGGCTATTGCTGAAAATTTTGCTGGTGATACCATATTTACTCCAAATTACGAAGAAATTTTGAAAGATAAAGAAGTTAATGCCGTAGCTGTTGCCACTCAGATTACCCAGCATGCAGAAGTGCTTTTAAAAGCCGTAGAAGCTGGCAAAAATGTATTTTGTGAAAAACAAATAGGGGTAGATCCTGTACAGGTAAAAAAAGCTATTGATGTCGCTGGTAAGAATAAAATAAAACTACAGGTAGGTTTCCACCGGCGTTTTGACTTAAATTATATTAAAGCCCGGGAGATGATTGCCAGAGGCGACATAGGTGACATTCATATGGCCAGGGCCACTACCAGACTTCCGGAAGTTCTTCCGGCAAGGTATTTAAAAAAAGGACTTTTTGCCGGTCATTTTAACGAAGTAACCAGTCATGATTTCGATATACTAAGGTATATTACCCAATTAGAAGTGAACGAATTATATGCTGCAGGCACAGTACTGATAGAGCCAAAATTTGCCGAAATAGGTGATTACGATACCATAATGGTTACCCTTCAATTTGATAATGGTTCCATAGGATCCGTGGATGGAAGCATGCAGGCCACTTACGGTTTTGATCAGAGGGTAGAGGTGTTTGGATCTAAGGGATGTATTTTTGTTAACAATAAAATTCCCACCCAGCTATTGTTGTATAATGATAATGGAGGGACAGTGGATAAACTTGTAGATAAAGCTTGGTCAAGCCAGGAGAGTTACGGCTTGTTCTATATGGATAGATACCATAAGGCTTTCATTAAGGAATTTGAGGAATTTTTCAAGGCTATAATTTATGACACAGAGCCTATATGTACTGGTATGGACGGCTTGAAAAATATCCTTATATGTAATGCAGCTAAAGAATCGGCAGATAAAAATATTCCCATAAAAATTGACTACGGTATCTGCAACTGAAAAAACAAGTACACAATCAAGACACTATGTTATAAAGAGTAGTGTAATTAGGTAGCGGCCAAAATGCATAAAAAAACCCCAGGTTATCTTTCACCTTAGCTTTCGCTTTGGTTACCGAACATCCCGGGGTTCCTACTTAGAATTAACTAAGTAGAATAAATATAATATACAACAGAGTACGTAGGATTGTCAATAGTAAAAAGAAAAATTTTAATAATATTTAAATATTATTTTTTTTCTTAATAAATTCAGTCCAGGCATTATTTTCAAACACCAGTTACCGCTTGTTTTAATTAAAAACGGAAGCAGCAGCCAGCTGAAAGATTTAAGCTTAAAAGAGGTTAAATTTATTGCCGGGGGAAAAGCAGCTCAACTAGTGGGTTTTCAGTAATCTCATCAATAACTATTGCCAGTAAAGAT